>NZ_JBXXZH010000044.1:0-47480 GCF_059640475.1 Calothrix sp. CBUCES-K 9914 | reverse complement strand
CAGCACTCAGCACTCAGCACTCAGCACTCAGCACTCAGCACTCAGCACTCAGCACTCAGCACTTTTTACTTATTTTGCTCAAAATGCATGTGGATGGTTTTTGCCTTTTCACCGTTTTTAGCGACTGCGGTCATTACGTAGTCGATTAATTCGTCGGTGAAAGGTATTCGTAGGTGGAAGGTGCCATCTGGCTTGAGCTTAAGTGACTGACCACCAATTGTTACTGTTGAACCAGGTTCGGTTGCACCGTGAATAATTAATTCAGCATCTGCTTCAAACCAAAATTCTTGGAAAGGACGACTGAAAACCCGAACTATATGCGACCTTGCAATTGACAACCAGTGGTTGTCATTTTTAAGGTAGCCAATTTCTGCCATATAGTCGCGGTCGCTGCCAGGTATTGCAACAAAACGGTCATTGATTGTTTCTTCACATTCATACTGTTGTACCAACTGGGGAGTTTGATAACTTAAATCAGTATCAGTTGTGTCGTATAACCGTAATGCTAATTGTTCGGCGCCTTCTTTGCGCTTGGCTTGTTTGTCTTGTTCGGTTATGTTCCAAGCAACATATGCCCATTTGGGTGTACGCGTGGTAAAGGTGATGTGGCTTGTTGTAGCGCTACTTACTGGAGCAGTAACTTCATCTGTAGTTGGTGTTGTAGGGGTTGCATCCGCAACTGGTGTTTGAGATATGACATTTTCATCAATTTTCTGACCGTGATTATAATTGCCTGCAACAAACGCTGCACCTGCAACAGCGGCGCCGCCAGCCAAAACCACTGGGTTTATATTTAAATCAGGTGTTGATGTTGACTCAGTATTTGTCGTGATAGTATCAGTTTGTGGTTGTTCAACGGGTTGAGGGTCGATAATTTGAGCTTGGGTTGACTCAGTATCGTTGTCGCTATTTAAATCGGTATCTACAACCTCCGCTTCCAATATTTCGTCTTCAGAAGCTTCAACGGAACTAAGAATGTTGTCAGTAACATTACTTGATTCTATGATGTTTTCTTGGTTAGAATCATTGCTTTCTTGTGCAGTAGAACCTGAAGATAAGAACCCAGAGCCAACTACGGCGCCTCCTGTAATTGCTGCACCAGTAGCTCCTATGTTACCAAGCCAGTTTGAGTCACTTTGAGGTGTTACTTCGGAAGTATCTTCAACATCTATTACTTGTTCGGTTGAAGTAGGTTGTACCAAGTCAGGTTGAACTACCTCCGCAGTACCAATATCAACAGTAGGTTGTACCAAGTCAGGTTGAATGACTGACTGTGTAGCAAGTTCAATATTTGGCTGTACTAAGTTTGGCTGAACTATTTCACCAGTATTTATATCAACAGTGGGTTGTACCAGGTTTGGTTGAATTACTTCGGCAGTACCAATATCAACAGTGGGTTGTACCAAGTCAGGTAGGACGACTGAGTGTGTACCAACTTCAATATTTGGTTGTACCAAGTCAGGTTGAACTACTTCGGGAATATTTACAGATGCTGCTAAATCTTGTTCACCACTATCAACTACTATTTCGTTGGTTTGGTTTGTTTCGTTTGTAGGTTCGTCGTTGTTGTCTCTATTTGCAAATTGCGACCACAACCCGGCGCCAACTGCTGCTGTACCTCCCGCAAGTGCTGCACCTCCTGCAAGCGTACTTTGAGACGTTGAGCGAATATTATCTAACCAACTTGAGCCAGTAGGTGTTTCTTGAGAATCATCTGGCGATACATTTGGTGACTGCTGGGTTGCAGTTGTTTCTTCTACAAACGGGGTTGGGTTGGCTTGAGGATAATTTAACGATACAGGGTCTGCCTCTATATATATAGTCTCGATAACTTCGGAACTATCTACAGCACCAATTTCTACATCTGGCTGTTGTGAAGCTATTTCTACTTCGGGAACCGAGGTTACTTCTGCTGTTTCTCCCTGTAAAGAGTTATTTTCCGGTACATCTTGATTATCATTATCGTGTTGATCACGATTAGCAAATTGCGACCATAATGCGGCGCCTCCAGCTACTGCTGCCCCACCCTTAAGTGCATCGTTGCCAGCAGAGGAAATCTTGTCAAGCCAATTCGAGCTAATTTGAGTTTCTTCTTGCTCTGCATCTTCCCATACATCGGGCAATGGGTTGAGATTTTGTTGTTGATTTGGTTGTTGTAAAACTGTTGCTTCGGCAGGTTCTTCTGATTGTATATTGACTATTTCGGTATTATCTGATGCAGTTAATTCAGGTTGTACTGTTGCATCTGTTGGTTGACTCGGTTCATTGTTGCTAGCAAATCGTGACCATAAACCGGCGCCTGCAACTGCACCCCCTGCTATTGCAGCTCCACTTGCTGGGTTCAGATTATCCAGCCAGTTTGAGTTGCTTTGTGGCACTGCGTTTTCTGGGTTAGGCAGTTCAACATCAATAACAGGTTCTGTTGTTGATAGTGGTGTTGATTGTATATCTAATGGTGGTTGTGGAATTTCGGAATGTACAGGCATTACAACTGCTGCTGGTTCCGTATCTACCTCACTGTTGGCATAAGTTTGTGGTTCAGGAGTATTAATTGAAGGTTCTTCGATGTTGCCACCTGCCAAACGAGGCCATAAGCCAATTCCAGTTGCTGCTCCTGCTAATGCGGCGCCACCTGCAAGATTAGCTGCGTTCGATGGGTTTGTATTGGTATTTTCTGGTGTATTATTTGTACTATCAGATAATATTGCACTAGCTTGCGGTGTAGGTGATAGGTTGACGTTACTATCAGAGGCGCCAGCTATTGGTAATGTTGAAGCTCCTTCGAGTGCTTCGGAACGTTTGTTACCTTTTCCTAGTAACCACCATAAAATACCACCACCTAGTGCAGCTAGTGGTAATAATATCCACCAGGGAAAGCCTCCAGTTTGTGTTGGTTCGGATGCTACTTGTGTATTGTTTTGAACTGTCGCAACAGAAGTCGCGGCGCCTGGGGTAGAAGTAGTGTCGTCTGTCTGTAATGGGGCAGCTGTTTGATTTGTAGTCGTTTCAGGTGTGGAAGTTACGGAGGGAGTGGGAGTTGCCGCAGCAGTTGTGGCGCCAGATACTGTAGATGCAACACTTTGTGCAACAGCAGCAGCTTCTGCACTTCTTGCTGTTTCCACTGCTTTGGTGCCAGGTTCAGCAGTTGCAAAACCCAAAAAACCAGCGACAGAAGGACTTGGATTTTTCTTGTATACGTAAACTAAAGGCTGAGAAAATGGATATTTAGGGTCATTAGGTAAAGTTTGATGTAGAGGAAGCACACGTAAACCAGGCACTTTTGAAACTTGATTCGCGATTACATAGCCAATACCATCATTTCCTAATTGCTTAACCAGTTCTGCGGAGTCATCTGCACTTAATTGAGTCGCATTTGAACCTGTGGCAAATTTTCCGTCTTTGAATGCGGGATAGTTGCGGAAAGCTTCGCGAGTATCGCTGTTATTTGGACGGTCGATAAACCGAATTTTACCTGGTTTTCCGTCAAGTTGTGACCAATTAGTTATTTCACCTCGGAATATTTTTGCAAACTGTTGGTTTGTTATATTACCTTTGAAAGGATTTTTTTCACCTACAACAATCGCTATTTTTTCACGTCGTAAGCGTTTTTGCTCTAAACCTTTTGCTTCTTCTGCGGGTGTCAATCCACGACCGATAGCAGCCAAATCTATTTTGCCATCAGCTAGAGATGTTAGTGCTGCATCGGTTCCTGATGTTGCAAGTTCGACTTTGGCGCCATTAAATTGTTGCTCAAAGCTTTGCTTCAGGCTTTCATTAATTCGAGCCATACTACTCGAACCATCTATCCTGACTATAGTATTAGCACTCACACTATTCGGTAAAGGGAATGTTGGTTCTTTGGTTGCTTGTTGTGCTACTGCAAACTGAGACATCAGCAAAGTTGCTGCTATCGGGGTAGATGCAAGTGCCAGCAACAAAGCCAAACAGACTATAGGACTATACTTTTGTTGTTTTTGCCACATATGCCGCTGATCATGGTAAAGGTTATGGAAAGCAAGGCAGTTATAATCACGCTCTGACATGTGCTGCTCTGAAGACGCGCTAATTATACATCGTTATTATGTTGCTCTTAAGTTTCAGTAGATACTTATGCCAGCCTATACTTCGTCTTAACTTTACCTCTTTTTAAAGAGATATAAATATAGTGTTTATCTTTTTTTACTATTTACAAAACCCTTATTAGAAGAAGCTCTCAAGGTATTTTTACTAAAACTGGTTTCTATTTCAACAATAAATTTTTCATACCACTGTTACGTGAAAGGCAGATAGCCCCGAAGTCAAAGCATTAATTCCAAAAAGAATTAATGCTTTGACGGTATTTATATCGGGGTGGAATGCCGAGAATCCAGTTTTAACTGGATTCGCTATTTTAGCAATTTAACTTGAGTGATGCGGGTCATTAATATAGTTCATTATTACTGTACTTGATACCTTCCCGGTTGTGTCATAAAAATAGGCATGTGTCCAGAGGCTTGGGAGTCGTAACAAGTGTGGATATTCGCGTCTTAAGTAGCAACTTGACCTACCTTTAAAAGCCTTAACCATTTGATTTATTGCTACATCTGGAGGATGTTCAACAAGCAAATGAACGTGGTCGGGTGCTATCTCCATCGCTTTAATTATCCACCCATTCTCGTTCGCAACTTCTGTCAATATTTCCGCAAGCCTTATCTTAACACCTTCTATTAGTACTTTCTTTCTACGTTTCGGTATCCAAACTAAATGTACGGTTGCGCTACCAACTGAGTGATTATTGTGTCTATAATTTCTGTCCATATATTTTATCAAACTTGTTGACAAACTGATTCTATCTACTCTATTATAGTTGATAGATAAAACAAGTCAACACTAAGGAGGTGATTAGATATGGCTAAGAAGACGAGAACACCGTCATTTGTCACTGAGTTTGAGTTATTGGTTAACAGTCAAGCAGAGAAGGAGCTAGATGCAAGATTTCAAGCTGGCAGGCAGTTATATAACGCAGTGCTTGGTGAAGCAATGGCGAGAGTGCAAAATGTACGCAATTCTGAGCCATATCAAGAAGCCAAAAAAATCAAGGTCAAAACTGAGGATGATAAAAAGCGGAAGAATGAGTTATTTTCTCAAGCTAGAAAACAATCACGCTTTTCTGACTTTGAACTGCAAGACTTTGCTACTTTAGCTGCCAAGAGTTCTAAGTGGATGTGGGAGAAACTAGATAGCCACACAATCCAAAAGATAGGAACACGCGCATTCAAAGCTGTTGAGAAAGTATTGTACGGTAAGGCTAGAAAAGTTAGGTTTAAGTTGTTTAGCTCTTTTCATTCGATAGAGGGTAAAACCAACACACAAAGCATTAAATTTTTTGGTGGTACTGATTGCTGTATCAAATGGGGTAAAGATTTAACTTTGCCTATCCGCTTTCCTGATAAATGGAATGAAGTACTTGAATATGGGTATCGTTCACCAGTTAAGTATTGCCGCATTTTGTGGCGAGAAATAAATGGTAAGCGTCGTTGGTATGTACAGCTTATTAACGAAGGTATACCCTACAAAGAAACTCCAGCATATAAACTGCACAACAAAGTTAATTCTAATACTGGATTAGTCGGTATTGATTTAAATGTTAGTAATGTAGCTGTAGTTGGTGACAACAAAGCTGGTTTATTCCCATTTGCAGAGAACGTCCCAACGTTTGAGCAAGAAATCAAAACCTTACAGCGTCAGATGGAGCGGTCGCGTCGTGCAACTAATCCAGAAAACTACGAACCAGATTTTGAGAAAAAAGTTGGACGTAGCAATAGACGTAAAAAAGGTAAAGTTAAAAAGGGTTCTCGCCGTTGGAAACAAAGTAATGCATATAGAAAATATGCAAGTAAAAAGCGAGAACTAGAGCGCCGTAAAGCCGCTTATTCTAAGTCTCAAAATAGAGGGTTAGCTAATAAAGTAGTACGCGAATTTGGCGTAAATATTAAAGCTGAGAATGTCTCAGTACGTGGTTGGCAGAAAAGATATGGTAAAGCAATATCTGCCAAATCACCCAGTTTTTTTCAATCTGAATTAGCACGCAAGGCTGAAAGTGCTGGCGGGCAATTCACAACATTTTCTACTCGAAAAACAGCGTTATCTCAAACACATCTTGATGGTACTCGTATCAAAAAATCTCTATCAGAAAGAGTACATAAAGATGTCTCAGGTTTTGAGATGCACCGCGATTTATTCTCCGCATATTTGAGTAGACATGTCAATGATAACTCGGAACTCAACGTGTCTCAAGCTCATAGAGATTGGGAAAGGACGGAGCCGTTCTTAACACAGGCGTGGAGTGAGTTTAAAATGGCGAGTGCGAGGACTAGTTCTAATCCCGGTGGTGTCATTTCCCCCGTAGAGCCAAACTGTGTAAAGACTGAACAGCCTAACCAGATAGCTTGTAAAAAGGGCGAAAAGTTAGGAAAAAGTGGGGTTAGCAACAGCCCTGCGGTTCAGCCAGAATCCCCGTCTCTTTAGAGCAGGGAGTCGGCTCAAGCTTCTCAAATTTATAAACTCTATTCGTACATATATATAAAATCACGTAGGGTGTGTGACGCCATTAACAATTTTGAACGAAGCGCGATAACTGGTAGCGTCACGCACCATTCTTAATATCATCATGTATCAGCAAACGCCTTCAATTCAATAGCATCGTGGCTGCAAAACATACGCACCTTACTAGTAGTATCAAGTGATAACGCGCGTAACCGTTCTTGATTATGGCGCCTAGCTTTGCGGTCTACCTCCATAACCCATTGGTAAGCGCGCAAACCAGGTGTACAGTTTGGTTTGGAAGTCCCCATTTCATCGCGATAAAAGTAAGCATCACCCGCATGTAGAAGCCAACCTTCAGGTGTTTCAATAGCAATGCCAGCATGACCGCGCGTGTGACCAACAAGGGGGATAAGCAAAATTTCAGATGGAAGTCCGTCAAGGTCGCGTACAGCTTCAAAGCCAAACCAGGGCGTACCCTTTGCCGAATAAAATTTCCAATGTTTAACTTCGTCCCACTGACCAGGGCGATAGCGTTGTGACGAGATGAAACCACTACGTTCTTGTGCTGCCTCAATTTCAGCCTGCATAACATGCACCGTCGCTTTTGGAAAATCTTCTAACCCTCCTGCATGGTCGAAGTCTAAGTGAGTAAGCACAATATGACGTACATCCGAAGCGCTAAAACCGAGTTTTTCAATAGCCACGCGCGCTGTGTATTTTTCTTCAAATTGGATACGATTTAAATTCATGAAAAACGGGCTGAGTCGTGATAAGGGTGCCTTAACATCGCGCTCACCAAAACCAGTATCAATGAGAACAAGTCCTTGATTAGTTTCGACAAGCAGGCAGTGACAAACAAGGCAAGCTGTTAACCCACGACTAAAACCATCGAACAAGGCGCCGCCAATTGGGCACATACAACCACAATTAAGATGATGAACACGCATAAAAAATACCCCCCGTTGTACACAATCTCTCTTAAAGATGAAACGATAAGGAAAATCACCATACCTAGGGGTGAAAAAATTTGGCGCCTTTATTCCACCACCTGACCCAAAACAGGAAAATTACGCAATATTCTCTGATGCTCGCAACGCTGCGTACTGTACACTTACTTCTTACTAGAGCTTCTGTACTAATTAATTTATTAGATACATCTGGTTACTTCATATCTTGCACCTACACCCGCGCGTGGGTGGGACTATACGAACAAAGCCTGCCGGGAGCAGGCTAAAAAGCTTTATTATTCGTGTTATTGATCAAATTTAATGTTTATTAAATACAAAAATAAATATTAATACGTAGACACAAGATGTGAGTTACATCGAACGTAACTAAGAAGCATAAGTACTTGGCGATTGTCTGTATTTTCTCGACCTAAATTAATAAGGCATTGTTTGCAATGTTAATTTACAACGTGTCTATGAATGCAGTTATCTTAGTGGTCATCTTAATATGTCGTTCGCGATGGCGAATTCAGTTAACGCGCGTTTACTAGGGTGATGGAAGCCTAAAATAATATCGGTTTTGTGAATCTGGAGATATAAGATAATATGCTGCACTCGTTTTTTGCCATCCCAGCCGCAGCGCTGCCACAGGTATTGGTCGCGTTGTTCGTCTAAAATTAGGCGCTCACTAATTCTAGTATCTGTGGTGTTAATTATTATTCGGTGCGTGACGCTACAAGTCTTGTAATTATGTTGATGTTTTTGGTAGCGTCACGCACCCTACGATTTTATTATATAAGTTTACATGATTTTACATATTTTTTGTTTGAAAAATGCTAAAATGTGTCTCGGAATTTTGGTTTTAATAATTATCTATAATAACAGTTTTTAAGTAAAATTTAGTTCATGGGAATTGCATCATTGATTACAACTTGACTTTTTGGAAATATCAGTTTTGAGACAACTTTACAAAAATATTTATGAGCAAAATATAGACAGTAAAAACATAACTATATTAGGTGCTTCGGAGAGAACGCATGGTAGCCCTCACAGAGAACGTTCAACGTCGGCTAACTGTACAAACAGTTGAAATTGCTCCAAATATTACGGCAATTCGTTCGCTTGATTGGGACCGCGACCGCTTTGACATTGAGTTCGGTCTGCAAAACGGTACGACTTATAACTCGTATCTAATCAAGGGCGATAGAATTACCTTGGTGGACACTTCACACGTTAAGTTCCGTGATTTATATCTAGAAACGCTAAAGAAGCTTGTTAACCCTAAAGCAATTGACTATATTATCGTCAGCCACACTGAACCTGACCATAGCGGTTTGGTGGAAGACGTTCTCCAGTTGGCGCCGCGCGCTACGGTGCTAGCATCGAAAGTTGCGCTACAGTTTTTGGATAATTTAGTCCATGACCCTTTCAGTAAGAGAATTGTTAAATCTGGAGACCGTGTAGATTTGGGTTCGGGGCACGAAATTGAGTTCATATCAGCTCCTAATTTACACTGGCCTGATACTATCTTCAGTTTTGACCACAAAACCAAAACGCTATTTACATGTGATGCATTTGGGATGCACTACTGTAGCGATGATACATTTGATGTAGATTTGGAAGCGATTGAACCCGACTTCCGTTTCTACTACGATTGTTTGATGGGTCCAAACGCGCGCTCATTGTTGAACGCAATGAAGAAAATGAGCGAGCTTGGAGAAATCAAAATTATCGCTAATGGACACGGGCCGCTACTTTACCACCACCTCGACTTTTTGAAGGAAAGATACCACAATTGGAGCCAAGTCCAAGCTAAAGCTGATACCACCGTTGGTTTATTTTTTGTCGGTGGCTATGGCTATAGTGATAAACTTGGTCACGCAATTTCCCACGGTCTTCTCAAAACGGGTGTTGGTGTAGAAGCTCTTGACTTAAGCACTGCTGATGTTCAAGAAATTCAAGGACTTGCTGGACGGGCAGCAGGTATAGTAATTGGTATGCCTCCTAGTACAAGTGTGTCAGCCCAAGCTGGTATTAGTTCACTCTTGGCAGTAGCTAAAGAGAAGCAATTTGTTGGTTTCTTTGAATCCTTTGGTGGTGATGATGAACCAATTGATTCGTTGCGGAGACAGTTTACTGAACAAGGTATTAAAGAAGCTTTTCCTGCAATTAAAATCAAAGAAACACCAAGTCCTGCAACTTACCAGCTTTGTGAAGAAGCGGGTATTGATATTGGACAGATGTTAGTTCGTGACCGTAACATCAAGCAAGTCAAATCGCTTGATGTGAATATGGAAAAAGCCCTTGGTCGCATCAGCAACGGCTTGTATATTATTACTAGTCAAAAACACGGAGTGAAGAGCGCAATGCTCGCGTCGTGGGTTGCACAGGCGAGCTTACAACCATTAGGTTTCACCGTTGCAGTTGCAAAAGACCGCGCGATTGAGTCTTTCATGCAAGTTGGTGACAAAATTGTCCTCAACGTTTTGGAAGAAGGTAACTACAAAGAATTAAAAAGACACTTCCTCAAACGTTTACATCCAGGCGCCGACAGATTCGCTGATGTCAAAACTCAGACAGCGAAAAATGGTTGTCCAATTTTAACTGATGCATTGGCGTATATCGAGTGTGAAATTGCTGACAGTATGGAATGCAGCGACCACTGGATTATGTATTGCTCCGTTAAAGAAGGTCGCGTCGCGAAACAAGAAGCTGTTACCGCAGTTCGCCACCGCAAAGTTGGAAATTATTACTAAGAGTAATGAGTGCTGAGTGCTGAGTGCTGAGTAGTAACTCACAACTCTTA
The DNA here is from genome assembly GCF_059640475.1 of Calothrix sp. CBUCES-K 9914. NCBI lineage: Bacteria > Bacillati > Cyanobacteriota > Cyanophyceae > Nostocales > Calotrichaceae > Calothrix > Calothrix sp. CBUCES-K 9914. The sequence goes on along the minus strand of NZ_JBXXZH010000044.1, from coordinate 37,202 downwards.
ACTTAACTCAGCACTCAGCACTTTCCACTCAGCACTTTTTCGTTACTCAGCACTTTCCACTCAGCACTTTTTTATCTCACCCTTCACATAAACTATGAGCGAAAATCCTCGTGACGTGCAAGTGTTGCCAATTGCAACAGACACTACAGTATTACGCGCGCGCAGTTGGACACGGCAACGTTTTGAAATTGAATATGCGCTTTCTAGGGGCACAACGGTAAATTCATTTGTGATTCAAGGTGATAAAGTTGCCATTATTGACCCACCTCCTGAAACTTTTACTGAAGTATATAAGGAAGCTATTAAGCGGTGTTTGGAGTTAAATCACTTTGATTATGTAATCATTGGTCACTTTAGCCCTAACCGTATTGCTACCCTACGGGCATTACTCGAAATTTGCCCTGATTTAACTTTTGTGACATCAGTTCCAGGCGCCGCATATCTAAAAGCAGCATTTACTAACCCTAATTTAAAAGTTTTGGCGATGCGAGGCAAGGAAAACCTCGATTTGGGTAAGGGTCACGTATTAAAATTTATACCAATTCCTAGTCCAAGATGGCCTGAAGGACTTTGCACTTACGACCAGCAAACTCAAATTCTTTATACCGACAAACTATTTAGCGCACACGTTTGTGGTGATGAAATCTTTGATGAAGATTGGGGCAAGTTTAAGGAAGACCAACGCTATTATTACGATAGTGTGATGGCGCCGAATGCAAGTCACATTAAACCAGCACTCGAAAAGATTTCTGATTACCAAGTCAGGATGTTAGCTTGTGGACATGGGCCTTTGGTGCGTTACGGCTTGATGGAACTGGTAAAATCTTATGAAGAGTGGAGCCGTTCGCAAGCTGACCGCGAAATCAAAGTAGCATTGTTGTATGCTTCTGCTTATGGAAATACAGCGACTTTAGCACAAGCAATTGCATTGGGGTTAACAAAGGGTGGTGTTGCTGTTGAACTGATAAACTGCGAATTTAGCGAACCTGAAGCTATAAAAGACGCAGTGCAAAAATCGGAAGGATTTATTATTGGTTCTCCCACTATTGGTGGTCATGCTCCCACACCTATTCATACAGCCCTTGGTACAGTGTTATCTGTTGGTGATACCAATAAACTTGCAGGTGTTTTCGGTTCCTATGGTTGGAGTGGTGAAGCTTTCGACTTAATTGAAGGTAAACTTAAAGAAGCAGGATTTAAATTTGGGTTTGAAACGATACGCGCAAGATTCAAGCCATCCGATAAAGTACTGAAAGAATGTGAAGAAGCAGCTACCGACTTTGCTCAAACTTTGAGACGCGCGCGTAAAATGCGCCTACCCCAACCTGCCGCTAGTCCAGTGGAACAAGCAGTTGGTCGCATCGTGGGTTCAGTATGCGTTCTTACAGCAAAACAAGGTGAAGTTTCAACCGCGATGATGGGCGCCTGGGTATCCCAAGCAACATTTAACCCACCCGGTTTGACTGTAGCCATAGCCAAAGACCGCGCGATAGAGTCTCTATTACATTCTGGAAATAAATTTGTTTTAAACATCTTGGCAGAAAACAACTACCAAGAATATATGAAACACTTCCGTAAAAACTTTGCACCTGGAGAAGAACGCTTTGCAGGTTTTGAAACAACAACAGCTGAAAACGGGTGTACAGTTTTAGGAGATGCCATTGCGTACTTAGAGTGCAGCGTCAATAAACGGATGGAATGTGGAGACCACTGGGTAATATACGCAACCGTAGATAATGGCGCCGTTATGCAGCCAAACGCCGTCACTGCAGTCCACCACCGCAAATCAGGAAATCATTATTAAACACGTAGGTTAGGCGTCTCGCCTGACTTAAATATACCACCGAAACCTTGGACACAGACCAAAATGTGGTTCATATCCAACGTTTTAGTGGTATATTTATAGCCTATCGAAGGTGTTTTTATTGCCGTATATTTTGTTCGCGTAGTAGCGCATCCATCCAAGCTGCATCACTTTTACTCAACGGCGGCACAGGTTCTTGATTATAATCAATCACTAAATCATAACCATATACGTCATAAACATTATTTAATAAAGATTGTAAATCTAAAACAGGTTCAGTATCTCCCGCGCGTAAAGGAAGAGAAAAGGAAGGAATTACATCAGGTAAATTAAAAGCATACAAATCAGCATTCGGGCGGTTATTGCCACGACAAACTAAAATACGATAACAAGAATAAGTATTATTATCAACTATAGGCATTGGGTTGCCTTTACGTAGTAAGTCAATTTCAACCAAGTTAGTGCGACTAGCTAAAACTTGCGCGCGTTTCTCTTCATACATATTTCGTCCTTTACCCATGCGTTTATTACTGGGTGAAAGAACTTCTATAGTAGTAATTAATACTTCTGTTCCAACTTCTCGAACTTGCAAATATCCTTCTTTTACAGCTACAGCCATAGGAATCTTGACTTTTACAGGTTGAGAAGTAGGTGTAGCAACAGCTACATTTGTGGTGTTAGATGAGTTTGAATCTTGAGTTTGACGACTTTTAACTGTAACATCAGGGATACCGACAACTAAAGAACTATCATCTGTAGTTTCATACATTCTTACTTCAACAGCAACACGGTATTTAGGACGCAGTTTAGGCGATAAAAAGCGAGCAATTTCGCTGATTAAATAGTGATGTACACCTGGAAACAACTCCGAATGCTCTAAGTAAGGATTCATTCCTGAAAAAGGTGAAGGCATATAAGGTACTCAAACTACCTGCTTTTTATCTTAATCGTTTTGGCGAGCATGTGGTGTTAACGAGCGGCACCTATCAATTAATGTCTTGCATAGACTCACCGAGATTAAAATTTGTAAGTAGATTTGGATTTATTAAAAGGTTATTTTTTGTGGAACCGAGTATATTTGTTCTTTATCGCTTATATAGCTATAGCGTTTCTTAGCCAAGTGAATTTAGATTTAACTTAATAATAATGTAACATAGTATACCATTTGTGGGATAGACACAACTCCTGAAACCCTTATTCTCTCGTTCTATCCCACAAATCACTCTCTGTATATGGGTTTGGCGCCTGTGTTTCACGGAGTTATTGCTAAGAATTATCAATTATTTAAGACAAATTTGCTATCCCACAAAAAACTGCTGTAGAATTACTACAGGGTAAGACTTTCAAAGCCTAGCCTTTAAACTTCTTAGGAAGTTGAATTAATGGAAACCGTCATGCCACCACTGCCTCCTTGATCGTAATCCGCTTCTTTAAACTTCTTAGGAAGTTGAATTAATGGAAACTTTTTGACTCTGTTAGGGCGAGCAATGGAATTAGCTTTAAACTTCTTAGGAAGTTGAATTAATGGAAACAAAAGGATGTGGCCATCCACAATCCTGTAAAAACGACTTTAAACTTCTTAGGAAGTTGAATTAATGGAAACAAGTTAGTTGCTGCTCCCTCATCACTTCTTATGATCTTTAAACTTCTTAGGAAGTTGAATTAATGGAAACCCTCAGTAGAGGAAGGATTGTTTTTTTGGTTTTGTTTGTCTTTAAACTTCTTAGGAAGTTGAATTAATGGAAACCAATTATGGAACTCCAAAACAACAACTGCAAACACTCTTTAAACTTCTTAGGAAGTTGAATTAATGGAAACTGATGGTAAGCGTACCTGAAATAATAGCTGCTTTCAGGTCTTTAAACTTCTTAGGAAGTTGAATTAATGGAAACAGTGCTGGAAGGCTCTTTGACCTTCTATCATAAAGCTTTAAACTTCTTAGGAAGTTGAATTAATGGAAACAAGTTGCTTTTTGGTTTTGCGCCTATAAAAGATGTAAAAACTTTAAACTTCTTAGGAAGTTGAATTAATGGAAACTCTTGCGCGTATTTAGCGTTATCTTCAGCAGCTTTTTGCTTTAAACTTCTTAGGAAGTTGAATTAATGGAAACTGACCAAAACAGCAACACATGCAGCTGCGGATTGGACGTTACTTTAAACTTCTTAGGAAGTTGAATTAATGGAAACTGGTTAGGTGTTTGCAAGCAAAAAACAAAAATGCCATCCTTTAAACTTCTTAGGAAGTTGAATTAATGGAAACATAATACCGCACTTAAAAACCATTCCTTAAGAGAAATCTTTAAACTTCTTAGGAAGTTGAATTAATGGAAACTATTACAATCACCTGTTCCGTTTCCATTATTAGGTCTTTAAACTTCTTAGGAAGTTGAATTAATGGAAACTGTAACGACCTAAGGAGGTCATTATCAGAAGAAAAACTTTAAACTTCTTAGGAAGTTGAATTAATGGAAACTTCCTTAAAATTTAATTTGTAGTTGTATGCGAAAAAAAGGGTCGCGGATAGTATCTACGACCTTTTTTGATATATTTTTAATCATTCGTGCTGTCCGAGGCGCCGTTTTTGATTTAAACTACTCCTTGACAAATCCAAGCACCCCAATAAAAAGGGTGTTGAAGTGGTTTATATTCATCTGAACTATCGATTATAGTTTCTGGTGATAATTCCTCAACACTTAATAATTCTTTTAATGTTTCTACACCAGGCGCCGATTTACGTAATTCTTCAACTGTTATGTTACGAATATAGTCTTGAGCATTGCGTAACGCTTGTGTATACTCCATGCATAATTCCAAATTATCAAAAAATCGCTCCATCAATAAAGCAGTAGCTCTATCTGGTACTTTCCATAAACTCATTATTAGTACTTTTGTGCCTGCAATTGCAAACGCGCGTCGCAAACCAAACACACCCTCACCAATTTTAATGTCTCCTCTTGCTGTGTCACACGCTGACAAGACGGTAATTTCGTTTCCCCATAAATTTAAACCTGCTATATCCTGGGCAAAAAGGATTCCTTTACCAGCTTTGGGTGGTAAATCACCACCGGAAAACCAAATGTTGGCGCCTGCAAACGCGAGAGCAGAGCGTAACATTGGGTTAGTTAGTTTTATATGTGTAGATGGTTGATATTCTGAGTCAGGAATAAATAATCCGTGGGTAGCGATAAGCATAACACGCGGACAATCGTTTGTTGTCAAACGGGTTTCTACTGCTTCTGCATCAGTATATACTCTTGCCTCTGGTAACTTTTTGGCTATGCTTTCTCCTAGTAATTTAGTGCCAATTTCCCGTTCTAGATGTATTTTCCCTAATCTGGCGCCAAATTCATTCAGTTGATTATTATTCTTAGATGTATTATTAGTCACGCTTGATAAATCAAAATCAGGGTCAGCAAGTATTAATGGTGGACTTGCATCTACTTTTACTGTTTTGAGTTTCTGCGCGCGTGTTATATCTCGTCCCACACTTAAATAGCTGATGTTGTATTTGTCTATTAAAAACTGTGTACCCGTGTCATCGCTGGGTAATGTCTGGAATGGCAGCAAATTTAAATCACTGTCTGGAGCAATAATTAAGTGCTGGTAGTTTTGAACTAAAGTTTGGATAGGTTGCCAAAGCGCTTGATAAAGTTTAATTGCAATCGCGCGGTTATAGGGTTTTATTGGTAGCTCTATTTCTACATCTGTATCCCATCCTAGGGTAGCTGTACCTTTACTAGGGTCGGAAGCAATAGTGCGGAATTGGGTAATTAATTCGTCAATTATTGAAGCTTCTCCTAAATCTACTATTTGTACGGCATCGGGTTGATTTGCTGATAATATAAATGCTATATAGCGCGCGCTTTGCCATTGAGGTTCTCTCGAAGCTCGAATTGCTTGGAAATCAAAGTTATCAAATCGGACAAATTCGATGAGAACTGAGTTACTAGGTAATGCAGATGCAACTGTATGGGAGTTAATAGGAGACTGAGATAGTTGAACTTCTGGGACTTGCGCTGATAACTGTTTTTGCAAGATGTTATATTTTGCTTGCAGTTGTGTGAGGTTTTGTTGGTGTGCGACTGAGTTACCTAGTTGAGGTGCTGTAAAAGTTAGATGGATAATTTGGTTACTTAAGTCGCTGAGTTGATGGAATTTTTCTGTAAGGTGTGGATAGCGCGCGTTTACAAGTGCTTGGTTTTGAGCAGCAAGTGCTGATAGGGTTAATGCTTTGCGTTTGAGTACAAAATTGAATGCTGCTTGCTTTGCACTTGGGGAATTAGTAAGATAGCTATTTACTAGGGAAAGGAATAAGTCAAATTTAACTCTGATTTTTTCAATTAAGGCAAGACGGTCATTTTCTGAACTAAAGGCAAATATATTGTTAATTAATTTATCATGGATTTCGCTGGCTTGGATGCGACATGATAAAGCTTCCACAGGACGTTGAGTAGCTGTGAGTAAAGTGGCAAGGTTATTTAAGCTAAATGCTACATCTGGATGATTCTCTCCTAATAATCTTACTCTTATGGATAAAGCTGCTCTATAACATTCCTCAGTTTCTGGATATCTCCCTTGTGAAAAGTATATGTCAGCAAGGTTATTTAGAGTGTTGGCTATATCTGGATGTTCTCCCAATAATTCTTTTCGGATGTCTAATGCTTGTAGATGTATTGTTTCTGCTTCTGAGTAGCGATGCATGTCACAATATAAAGCAGCTAAATTATTCATTGCACTAGCTACTAGTGGATGTTTGTTACCAAATTGGCTTCTGGCAATTAGTAAAGCTTCCAATAATAATGGTTCTGATTCAGTGTATTTATATTGGTGATTGTATAATACTGCTATATTATTCAGAATGGCGCCAACAGTTGGGTGTATATCTCCCAGTAGCTTTTTACTCAAGTTATAAGCTTCAAAATATAATCCTTCAGCTTCTTGGTAACGTCCTTGTAACCGATAAACATCTGCTATTTTATAATAACTATCTGCAATGTCGGGATGTTCGGATATTTCATTATATATATGTCTCTGAATTGCCAATGCTTCTAAGTACTTTTGTTCGGCATCCGCAAATAGTCCTTGCTCTTGATAAATGCGTCCCAGATGGTTTATGCTATCTGCGACATCGGGATGGTTTTTGCCTAGCAATTTTTCATATATGGATAATGCTTGTATTAACTTATTTTCAGCGTCTTTATATTTTCCTTGATATGTATCAAGCACAGCAAAGTTATGTAAGCATAAAGCAATATCGATATGTTCGGCGCCTAATAAGCTTTTCCTGATAGTATAACTTTGGCTGTATATTTGCTCTGCTTCTCTGTAACGTCCTTGTTGCACATAAATATTTCCTAAACTGCTGAGACTTTGTGCGACTTCTAGATGTGAGTCTCCAAATATAGCTTTTCGTAACTTTAAAGCAGTAACTTGTGTTCTCTCAGCATCAGCGTAACGTCCCAGATTTTTATAGGTATTTGCCAGGTTATTTAATGTTATCGCAACATGAGGGTGTTCGGCGCCGAGTTTGTTTCTACATATTTCCAACGCTTTTGAATAATTTGCTTCCGCATCATAAAAGCGTCCTTGCGAATTATACAGCGCAGCTAAATTATTAAAACTCGTAGCAATATCCTGATGCTGATCATTAAACCCACTTTCCCGTATTGCTAATGCTTGTAAGTGCATTTGTTCTGCTTGGGAATACTTAGCTTGGTTTTCATAAACTGTACCCAGATTATCTAGACTTTGAGCAATACTTGGATGTAAGTTATTAAAAAGGCGCCTACGCATTGCCAAAGCTTGTAGATGTATTTGTTCTGCATCAATATATTTGGCTTGTTCGCGGTAAGCTTCAGCGATATTATTTAAGCTAGTGGCAATTTCTTCGTCTTCATCACCGAAATTAAGTTTCCAAATATCCAAAGCTGTAAAAAACAGCTTTAATGCTTCTGAATATAGTCCTTGGTTGACGTAAATTACAGCAAGATTATTCAAAGACTGTGCAACATCAGGATGGTCGTCTTCCAACAACCTTTTTCTCATATCCAAAACTTCTCTACACAAAGGTTTTGCCTTTACATAGCTTCCTTGCATTTGATATAAGACTGCAAGGTTATTTAAACTATCTGCTAAAACCTTGTGTTCGCTAAGATGTTCCCGTGCCAATTTTACAGACTCTTGGGCAACGAGTACAGCATCTTCTAAGGCGCCTTGTTCAAACAGAGTAAAAACAGTTCGATTCAGGTGATTTACTTCATCTATTATATACGAGGTATCTTCCATAATATGTAGCATAGGCGTCTCGCCTGTGCAGTGAAGTTTATTATTTTTACCACAGAGGACACAGAGAAAGAAGTATTTTATTTGAAAATCCCCCCAACCACCCTTATTAAGGGGGGCTAAAACCTTTTCTTTTCCCCCCTTATTAAGGGGGGTAAGGGGGGATTAAACCAAGAATCACGTATTAAATATAACTTAGAAAACATCCTCTTAAATATCTTTTGCTCCTAACTCTGTGTACTCTGCGTCTCTGTGGTAAATAGATATATAAATGATGGCACCCTCTTCCTTCGTGTCCTTTGTGCCTTTGTGGTTTATTCCTTCTACCCACCACTATATTTACTCTATAATATTGTATTCAGTATATAAAACTTTACAATCTGGGCGTTGATTAATGTAGTTTAGCAACTGTGAAAGATGATTTTCATCCAATGTTAAAGGATTGTTATCAACTGAAGGTAGCCACTCTAATGATGGGACATCTGGAGTTATAACTGCGAGTATATACTCCTTTCCCGGTTTACCCGTTATCTTTAACGAGGTCATAGGTGAACCTTTTTGTGGAAGAGTAGTTATCCCCGTTTCTAGTTTCGGTTGTTGTGCAAAACGCGAAGGACAAAAACAACAAGCTTCTCCTGATGAACCTTTTTGTACTAATAACAAGTAACCCGGAGTTTCAAAATTAACTTTAACTTGAATACGACTACCAATAGGTACTCTTGTTTCATATTCATTATCCTCCCAACTCCAAGTGAGGGTATTTTGTTTCGCTAAGACTACCCCCATTTTTGTTGTGAAGGAACCCAATGCTGTGATTTCCAGCCAAAGTTGCTCAAAAGGTGATATTTTTGGAATATCATCTTCATCTGAATATGGTTCTGCTACATCTTTCCAATCTAAATTAAGAAATGTACAAATTTCAATAAATGTCTTGCGGTCAACAGGTTTTCTGGTAAAAAAACGACTTACTGTTGAAGCAGCAAGACCAACCTGTTCGCTAAAAACTTGCCTACTTTCGTTTCGCTGATTTAACGCGCGCTGTGCTAAATTTATACCTGCTTCTGATGCAACTAGTGAACGAGGTGACATAAGCAAGGTGGAAATTAAGGGTGATTATTTAAATTAATATCTAAAGTCGTATGCATCTGTCAACAACTCGTATCTGAACTCATATGCTGACCTGCAAAAATTAGATTAAACAAATATTTCACCAACGTTCACCAACTTCTATGCTCACCATAGAGAACCTTCTTGCTGCATGGTTTCAAGTCCGTGCAGGTAGTCGTAATGCTGGAGTGGATGGAGTTACGCTCGATTTATTTGCCGAGTCTGCAAATTCGGAGTTGGAGTCCATTCTATACCAATTATTACACGAATCATATCGCGCGAGTCCTGCGAAGGGGTTTTATCTAGCCAAGAAAAACGGTGGTAAGCGATTAATTGGTATTCCGACTGTACGGGATAGAATTGTGCAGCGTTTATTACTTGAAGAACTGTATTTTCCACTAGAGGATACTTTTCTTGATTGTAGTTACGCTTATCGTCCGGGAAGGAATATTCAGCAAGCGGTACAGCATTTGTATGGGTACTACCAGGTACAACCGAAGTGGGTTATTAAAGCTGACATCGCGGATTTTTTTGACAATCTTTGTTTTGCTTTATTGTTTAATATGTTGGAGGAATTACAGCTTGAACCAATTATACTTCGACTCCTTGAAGCACAACTAAAGTCAGGTATTGTTATTGCTGGAGAACGTGTTTATCCCGGTAAAGGCGTACTACAAGGTGGTGTACTTTCCGGCGCCTTAGCTAATTTATACCTCACAGATTTTGATCGAAAATGTCTTCAGCAGGGGATTAATTTAGTACGGTACGGGGATGATTTTGCGATTGCTTGTAGCAGTTTTGATGAAGCAAATCGGGTTTTGGACAAAGTTAATACTTGGTTGGGGAAGGTTTATTTACACCTGCAACTAGAGAAGACACAAATTTATGCTCCTGATGATGAGTTTGTTTTTCTAGGATATCGGTTTGCCAAAGGTCATGTATATGCACCACCCCCACCTCCACCTGTACGCGCGGGGGAATGGGTGACAAACCAGTCGGGTCATCAATATTTTCGACCCAAACAACGCAAGCTCAACTTTGAATCTCGGCCTCCCAAGCATTGCTCCCCTGGCAAACCCAGTAATTTACCACAAGCACCAATTTCACATCTTTGGCAGGATTCTATGTCTACATTATACGTAACTGACCAAGGCGCCTATTTGAGCGTCAAAAGCCAACAGTTCCAAGTGTACTATCAGGGACAACTGCGAATTAAAGTACCAGCGAGTCGGGTGAGTAATATAGTTTTATTTGGTTGTTGTAATGTATCACATGGCGCCGTTTCTTTTGCATTACGCGCGCGGGTTCCGATACTGTATCTATCACAAAAAGGTAGATACTTTGGATACACAGGAACACAAGGAGATGCAAAAGTAGAGTATTTAATGCAGCAAGTAAAATGCTGTGAAAACCCTGTATTTACCCGTCAACAAGCAGAAGCAATAGTTACAGCTAAACTACATAATTCCCGCATATTGCTAATGCGGTTAAACCGTCGTCGGGAAACAGAAATTGCCACCCAAGCAATAGATTTTATAGAAGTGCTAATCGACAGTTTACCCCAAGCTGAAAGTATGGACGCACTACGAGGATATGAAGGAAAAGCAGCGACTATCTACTTTCAAGCACTGGGTTCTTTATTTACAGGATTCTTCGCTTTTGATAAAAGAACCAAACGTCCACCCACCGACCCAATCAATAGTTTAATGAGTTTGGGTTATACCTTATTAAGTCAGCAAGTATTTTCCTTTGTTCAAGCAGCAGGACTACATACTCATTTTGGTAACTTACACGTACCGCGCGATAATCATCCAGCATTAGTATCGGACTTAATGGAAGAATTCCGCGCGCAAATCGTAGATTCGTTTGTTGCCTATTTGGTAAACAAGAAAATTCTTGACCCAGAAGATTTTACTTCCCCTGATGAACGTGGAGGTGTATATCTACAAGCAACTGCGCTGAAAAAATATCTCAAACATTGGGAGGAAAAATTACAAACCGAGACAACACATCCACACACAGGTCATAAAGTAGCATATCGTCGTTGTATAGAATTACAAGTGCGCGAATATATTGCTTGTTTGACAGGTGAAGTTCAAGTGTATCGTCCAATGACATGGAAACTGTAGCGTAGTATACTATTTGTGGGATAGACACAAAGCCTGAAACCCTGATTCTCTCGTTCTATCCCACAAATCACTGTCTGTGTATAGCTTTGTCGCCTGTGCTTCACAAATTTATTGCTAAGAATTATCAACTATTTGGAGAAATTTTCGTATCCCACAAAAAAGTGCTGTAGAATCATTACAGGGCAAGACTTTCAAAGCCTAGCCTTTAAACTTCTTTTGAAGTTGAATTAATGGAAACCTTCAGTGGTATGCCGTTTTGAGATTGCAATTTGATCTTTAAACTTCTTTTGAAGTTGAATTAATGGAAACTCTTACACTAACCCTGTTAAGATCACTGCTACTTGTTACACTTTAAACTTCTTTTGAAGTTGAATTAATGGAAACATTATCACAATCCCGAATATCACTGATGAAACCACCTTCTTTAAACTTCTTTTGAAGTTGAATTAATGGAAACAATCTCAGAACGTCAACACCAAACCCTATTTGAATGTCTTTAAACTTCTTTTGAAGTTGAATTAATGGAAACCAAACTCAATTGCAGCTGCGTTTGCACTTGGACTTCTTTAAACTTCTTTTGAAGTTGAATTAATGGAAACAATATGCTTAAGGGTCTTGCTGGTTTCCACTAATATAGCCTTTAAACTTCTTTTGAAGTTGAATTAATGGAAACCTTGCTAGCCTGCAAGCCCAAACAACCAATTCCAGTAACGCTTTAAACTTCTTTTGAAGTTGAATTAATGGAAACTTATCTTGTGCGCCTCCAATAACCTTATTAGTGTTATTGCTTTAAACTTCTTTTGAAGTTGAATTAATGGAAACCTCAGGTTTTCCATTTCCAGTGTTGATAACAACTCCCTGGACTTTAAACTTCTTTTGAAGTTGAATTAATGGAAACCTTGACCAAATTAATGCAGCAAGATATGCAATAATATCTTTAAACTTCTTTTGAAGTTGAATTAATGGAAACCCGGATTGTTTCTCCGTTACTAAATGGCAAATTTGTCTTTAAACTTCTTTTGAAGTTGAATTAATGGAAACCGATATGCACGAAGATTATCATATCCTGAAAAAACTGCTCTTTAAACTTCTTTTGAAGTTGAATTAATGGAAACAAGATGTACGCCTTTGCCCATCGTTTAGCATCCTGCTGACTTTAAACTTCTTTTGAAGTTAAACTAATGGAAACTATAATCTTCTTATAAAACAATCCTAAGAGTAGAGCAGGCATCCCAATACTGCTCGGTTAAGGATTTTGTGCGACAATTCCGGATATGTAGAGACGCGCAAGCGAAGCTTCTCCGCAGGAAAATTTACCTTCGGTACACTCCGTGAACGCGTCTCTACAAGGTTTTGGGTTTATTAGATTTTCTTAACCGAGCAGTATTGGCTTGGCTCCTACCTTAAGAAGTAAAAAAATAAATAAAAAATTAATATAACTACAAAAATTATTACTCCAAAAATTGTAAGTCTCGGACACTAACTTTGGTTATAATGAGAAGAGTGAAATTTTTATCTAAAAAAATAAAATTCATAAAATAAAACCATTGTCAAGGACTAGATAAATTTAAATGGCTCAGTACAAACACGATAGATTCTTCAAATTCTATATTCAATCTCTATATAAAACAAAGGGAGATACTCTACAAAATATCCAAGTCCACAATGACGAAGACCTCGAAATTGATTTGATGTTTATGGGACGAGAAAATCTTGAATGGCAGCAGGAGAATTTAGGTTTATTAGACAAACTAATGCAAGAACATCCAACGATTATCATTGAACATTATAGTTCATATTTAGAAGAAACGGATATACTTAAATCGATTACTCGAAAAAACCTATATTGGACGCAAAAGGAAAAAGAGTTGGTAGAAAATGCCAAAGCAGAACTAGAGTCAACAGTTTCTAAGCGACTGCCGAAACAAGCAAAGCAACAAATAGAAAATCAAAATCCATTTACCTGGATACTTACAGTAAATTGTAGTGAAAAAATTTTGGAATCATGTAACGTTCAGCCAGCTTTAGAATTGAGTCCGGGTGTATATCGACTTCCTAAAATCTTACGGATGGGAATTGTGATTATCGAGCAATTGCCTGATAGTCCTGACACTGTTTGGTTGAAAATGTTGGGAAATAAAGAAAGTGCGAAGCTCGCTTTTGAATCAATCAAGCAACTATCGCCGAATCGCCGGGAGAAAAATGATATAATGAAGGCATGTATTAAATATTGTGTTTATCTACAAGGCATACCTACCGATAACTTAACTCTGGAGGACGAAGATTTTATGAAAACGATGGCAGAAATCGATGCTTGGTATGAAGCTGAAATTAACAAGGCTGAGTCAAAAGGCAAACTAGAAGGTAAACTAGAAGGTAAAGTAGAAGGCAAGCTAGAAGGTAAAGTAGAAGGCAAGATTGAGTTGGCAAGTACTATAATTAGAGTCAAGTTTGGTTCGGAAACTCTCACGCCACAAATAGTTAGTCAACTCCAAAAGTTAAACGCCAAGCAACTTGATGATTTTACGGTAGCAATGCTTAATTGGCAACAGCCTCTTGAGATGTCCGAATGGCTCAAAGAGAACGACAAAGTTTAAATGCTTACGTTGTTGTGCTTGCGTCCAATTGCCTTTAAACTTCTTTTGAAGTTAACTCGGCACCCCAGATGAGGAATTATTGGCAAACTATCCTGGGTTGGCTGTAGCTGATTTGACGAACAAATCGCCCAAGATGAGTTAATTTAATGGCATTACAGTTTTACTAAGAGCTTTACTAAAAGCGAGAATTTTATTTTTAACCAAGTAATATTGATATTAGTCCTCTTTTAGAGGACTTTAGTTATGAGACAATGGTTTACAACCGTTGGCTCAGAATTATAATGTGAACATGATTTGCCTCATTCATATAATTTTTCAAAATTCTCTACAAAGTCATATCAAACTGCTATCAACTCAGTTCTGTTCTAATATATTGCAGTGCAAGAATGTAATTAAGGTAAAAGGAAAGGGCATTACCCAAGCAATTTCACTGTTGCCTTAACTCATTTACTGTTGACCTAATTTAACTTATGACTACATTTTACTTGACTCAAGAGAATGTGGAAATCGAGGTAACGCGCGATTACTTCAAAGCGTCTCTTCAAAATCAACAAGTGTTTCGTACTCGGATTAGCAATGTTAGCCAATTCATTGTCTTTGGTAATATACGTTTACCAAAGGAAGTGATTAAAGCTATATATTCCCACCAAATTCCTACCTTGTATTTAACTGAGCGTTATGAATATGTAGGACGTTTAGAAAACCCATCCAACTTGCGACCCAAATATTTAACTCAGCAACGCAAGCGCGCGCGCGATGTTAAATTTAATTTTGCGATTGTTGAGAGTATGGTTTGGGCAAAGCTCCATAATAAACATACCTTCCTTCAAGGTTGGACTCAATACCATGTCAATTATGCAATCGAACGCGCGTTAGATTATCTGACATTGCTGATGGATAATTTATCGTTAGCAAGTTCTGTTGAGGAGCTACGGGAATATAGCGAGGAAGCAGATAATGTTTACCGTTACGCTTTTGCTTCCCTACTTGAATTCCACAAACCATGTTCCCGCACAGTAAAAGAAGTTAGCGGACTTTTAAACCTGGGTACTCAACTGCTACATCAATATATATATACCATCCTCAATACCGTAGAACTTCACCCTGACTACGGAGTTTTGCACCTTAACACTCATCACGAACTTCCCTTAGCTTGGGATTTTACCGCAGAATTTCAGGCGCCTATCGTTTATGACTTGGTGTTAAACTTTGTTCGTAACCTTGCCAATTCAAATGGTAATGGGAATGGTAATGGTAAAAAGCGTCCATTAACCCTTTTACAAAACTTCCTTTACCATTGGGAAGCGAAGCTGCGAACTTTTGTACTGCATCCTTATGCTGGGGAAGTTAGTTATCGTCAGTGTATTGATTTGCAGGTACGCGAATATCTTGCGTGTTTGTTGGGAGATCTCACATTTTACCGTCCCTTAGCTTTGAAGTTGCATCCTAATCATTCTCAATTTACCAATATCGTCGAACCTCAGAAAGCAGCTTTAACTTTGGTGAAGCAATGATGTTTTATCTAGTTTGCTATGACATCGTTAGCGATACCCGTCGCAATAAAGTTGCCAAACTTCTAGAAGCTTACGGGTTTCGTGTGCAAAAGTCAGTTTTTGAGTGCGTATTGGATGAGAAGCAATACGAAAGCTTATCCAAATACTTAATGCGACTCGTTAACCGACGCGAAGACCAAGTTCGATTTTATCCTATGTCAGCACATAATCGCTGTAAAGTCGCTGTGGTAGGTACGCAACCTGAGTTTGACATTGATGCTGCTGCATTTATTGTGTAGTGCTGAGTGCTGAGTTTTGAGTGCTGAGTAGGAGGAATGAGATGTTTTGTAATAGAGCGCGCGCTCCACCTATTGAGCGAATATTTGAATTAGCTTTCGGTCGAGGTAACTTATTTGGTAATTGAATGCAGGTTCAATTTGTCAAATTACGCTTGATTTTTGCTGCCAAAGTTCAAAAACAACTTGATGACTTATCTCTAAAAGACCGCAAGCAATACGACAAAGCATTTGATATTTTTGCGAATAATGGTCCCGCTTACCCTAGCTTAAGAACTCATCGATATCGCTGTAAAAGTGAAGATATTTGGAGTTCTTCGGCATCGATGGCTAAACGGTTTTACTGGTGTTATGTAGAAGATGAAAGTATTCTCATAACACATATCGATTCGCATTAAACAAGTAAAAAGGTAAAAGTAAAAAGTAAAAAAATAATTCTCTCTTTTACCTTTCTACTTTTAAATTTTGCCTTCATTGAGGTGTAATAATGCCGAAACCAAAGCCTTTAGGTACACGTGAATTAGATTTGATTACGATGTACAGTAATTGGGATTTTAGCATGACTCCAATTGAGTTTTATCAGAAATGGGGAGTTAGCTATGACCAAATAGCTTTAATATGTTATCGCTCAGATTCTACTGTGCGTGGTTGGTTTAAGCAAGGAGAAAATCGGCGCCAGCCAAACCGTAATGACATGTTAAACTTGGCTTTGATGGATTTTGTGTTAGAGCATTTTGAAAAAATTCCCGAACATCTACGGCGCCTGCTATGTATTGGTAATTTATAGATATTTACACAACATACCGTAAAACATTTGTCAATACCACGGCGACCTTTTTGATATAGACCTCCTGAATTAACGTAAGTGTAAGCAATTCAAAAGCTACTTATTCACAGAAATTGCATTACTTGTAGGAGGTTAATATGGCCTATTTTGAGCAATTGCATCCTTGGTGTATTATTCGCACCCTACCCGGCAAGGAGTGTATATTGGTGGCAAGATTCCGGAGGAGGAATGAAGCATTTGCTTACCTACAAGTGTTGCAAAGTAGAGTGAATAACATCAAGTTTGTAGTGAAATTTAATCCTCAAACTTGAAGCTTTAATTTTTCCCATGTTTTGCTTGACTTCATCCGAAGTCGAATTAATGGAAACGCTTACGTTAATTTAATTAATTCAGCACAAAATACTCAATTAACTTCTTTGTCATTGCTAGCATTATTTGTGTAGATATACTCCTCCCAAAGTATATCTACCTTATCGGGCGCCTGATAATGCTATTTTTGCCAACTTAGTTAGCTGGGTATTTTTCTAATATATAGGCACCTACTTTTTGAATGTAGGCGCCTTCCAATACTACTCGGTTAAGACATTTTCCTAAAATACGATCCCCCCTAACCCCCCTTAATAAGGGGGGAATAACTGATATCTTGCACCTACACCCTAGAAGGGTAGAACTATACGAACAAAGCCTGCCTACGCAGGCTAAAAAGCTTTATTTTTCGTGTTATTGATAAAATTTAATGTTTATTAAATACACAAACAATAAATATTAATACGTTGGTGCAAGATCTGAGCTAGTTTTTAGCCCCCCTTATCAAGGGGGGTTGGGGGGATCAATTTCTTATCCGAGCAGTATTGAGGCGCCTTCCAATACTGCTCGAAGGATAAATTGTAGGTTGGCTGTTTCCATTAAGTCAACTTCCGAAGAAGTTAAAAGCCGTTCGAGTTACGCTGCCGGAGCAACCACCTCTGTTTCCATTAAGTCAACTTCCGAAGAAGTTAAAAGTTCAAATTTTTCCTTTCCATATTGGGAATGGGAAAATTGTTTCCATTAAGTCAACTTCCGAAGAAGTTAAAAGTTTAGCAGTAACTGGGGGGAGTTTTGTTGTTGCAAGTTTCCATTAAGTCAACTTCCGAAGAAGTTAAAAGAATTGTTATTTGGTTATTCTGCTGTAATAAGCGGAACAGTTTCCATTAAGTCAACTTCCGAAGAAGTTAAAAGTTCGTGTAGGGAATGACTGGTGGTTTGTGATTGAAAGTTTCCATTAAGTCAACTTCCGAAGAAGTTAAAAGCAACTTGGCAATAAAGACGGCGACTGCGCCTAAAGTTTCCATTAAGTCAACTTCCGAAGAAGTTAAAAGGATTGTAAGCGGGAAAAACGCAACATTTATTGATTACCGAAAGTTTCCATTAAGTCAACTTCCGAAGAAGTTAAAAGCAAAAGATCAACCTGGTTTCATGCTAGGTTCATAAGGTTTCCATTAAGTCAACTTCCGAAGAAGTTAAAAGTTTTCTACGCTGTGCTAATATGGACATACCCATTTACCAACCGTTTCCATTAAGTCAACTTCCGAAGAAGTTAAAAGGCTAGTCTTTGAAAGCCTTGCCTTGTAATAACTCTACAGCACTTTTTTGTGGGATGCAAAATTTCGCTTGGATAATTGATAATTCTTAGCAATAAACTGATGTTCAAGGCGCCTCAAAGCTATATGCAGAGAGTGATTTGTGGGATAGAACGAGAGAATAAGGGTTTCAGAGATTGTGTCTATCCCACAAATAGTATACCAAGTTACAATTTTTTAGTAGGTTTAGGAGTGAACACATAAACCAAGTTCGTAAGCGATTAAATCATCTGCCTCATTAATAAGATTATTTAGTTCTGAGTCGTATTGTGCTAGTTCCAAAATTGCTGCAATCCTATCTATATCTTCGTTACAGGGTTTTATTAACTTAGATAGTTTGGAATATTCTTGAACTAGAACAAACAATTGTTTATTTTTACACGTAGAATTTTCTTGTCTGAGTATACTTGTATTCATTGCGTTAACTCCATTCCTTTAATCAATAGAGATATAAACTCCTTCTTTAAGAAATTGACTGGCGCCAATCAAAATGTGACATGGACTAAGCAACATTTAACTAAATAAACAATATAAGCCTTACTGCGTCAGTATTTCAGAATTTATATAAAAATGCAAGTCACAAAATTACTGTGGAAAATCATTTGATTGTAGAAGGTACGGAAGGGTTCATATAAGAGTTACATAGAGTGTCCGTATAATTCCGTAAGCAATCTTCGTTCCAATTTCGTTGGCGCCTATTGTTAGCACTATAAGGATTGATAAGCAATGAAGAAGATGGTTTGGAATAAGTTGAATAATGTTGCTAAACAGCCCCTAACTGTTGGCTCCATTGCTTGGCTGTTTCTAGTTCTCTCTGTGACAATAGTGGCGCCTAGTTTGGTAACAATAAGCACTAATAGTTGTGCTTCTGGGTCATTGAGTATCAAGCTCTGGGAGTTTGAGTACACTTTGGTGAAGTCTGGGAGCTGCGGCGCCTTGCCTGAGAAGCCCATACCATAAATTTTTAATCAACTGGGATAAATTTGCTACATTTATCCTGATTGCTTAAAAAAAGCCAGAATAGATAACTGTACATCGCTACGATATTTAGTCAGAGATTTGATAGATAAACAGATACAAAAGTTATAACGTCACAAATTTTGTTCCTATAAACATTATCTTCTTAGAGACACGAAACAGCTACTTGGTAAAGCATAAAGCCGTCAAGAAGATTCTTTAGTACTTTCAATATATAAATTACTAAAAACTAAATATATTTAATTTATTAATTCCAGTAGTGTGCTAATTTTACCAAGTATTTTCAAATATGGCTAGCTTTATAGGAGAAAAATTTATGACTCAGCAACCCGTAGCAAAATCTCAGACTTTTACAGCTAAATATGGAGCGCGCCTCCAAAAAGACTATCCTCAGCTTGCAACAAGTACTATTAACTGGGAGGGACTGCACAAAGGTGCCCTTATTCGTCTACGTCAGTTTCAAATGACCAATAACTATAGTGCAGATAGCATTGTTATCTGGGCTGTATGGCGGTTGGATGTTAGCATCAAAAAAGGGAAACTAGTCCCTTGCCCAGAAGCTTGGTTGAAAATCACAATGCTTCGTATAGTTCAAGAACTTAGCCGTCAACATCAAGACGAAAGAGTTAGTCTGCAAGACCCAGACAACTTTGAAACTAGCCCTACTTTAATCAAAGCAATGATGGAGAAGAGTGCAGGTCACTCACAAGATGAAGACGACAGAAGTCAACTGCTGCGTACAGCTTTAAGCAAGTTGTCTGCTGATAAGCAAGAACTTCTGCAACTTCGCCACTTTGAGGGTATGTCGTGGCAAGAAGTTTCAGAACATTACAAGAAGCAGGGACAGGAGGCTAAAACTGCAACACTCCGTAAGAGAGGAGAACGCGCGCAAGAAGAACTGCGGCAGTTAGTGCTGCAAATGATTCAATCGCACTACATTTAAGGAACTTTCTACGTCATTCGCATCAAGGCTAGTTACTTATTATATTTATAGTTTTTTAATTAAGGTATAGGCATGTCCTAACCGAAAAAATTTTTGGACTCATTAATCTAAGCTTATGCAATGTTTGCAATTAGAATTGGCATAGTGCTTCCTGGCGCCTGTTTATGTGGTAATAAAATCTAAGTTGTACCATCTACTCTGTAACAGCACCCGTTTAGATGCGAACGACAAAAATATTATTCAGCTTGTAGAGACGCGAAATTTCGCGTCTCTACACCCCAGAATTAATGACATGGAGTATTAGAGGCGCCAAATTTCTCGGTATTCTCTGATAGGGTGTTGTCGTTGGGCTAAGGCATCTAAATATTCTTGACGATAACGGTTATTAACTCCAAAAATAGTGACAACATCAAAGCCTCTATTATCAAAACCTACATCTTTATCGAATGGGCTACCTATACGGGCTATCCAGATGGGTGAACGTTCGTTTATTGAACCGCATAATTGGCGTTCGTAGCCATTTCCTCGTTGTGTTGCTTGTTGGTGTAATAATGCTAAAGCTGGAGTTTTGTTATTAACTATATCACCTTGAACACAAACAATATGGCAGTTGCTGTCAACCGCTTCAGCCCAGTTACCGTTATTTTCGGCTGTTCTAGGATTACTTGAATCACAAGCCAGTCCTGTTAATGTTGATAAATTTGTGTAAAAAGTATTGAGAGCATTACGGAAACGCCTTTGAAGTAACTCTAATGTTGGTGGGCAATTCCAATATTTATTTTCTTTATCCTCGCTGATTAATTTAACACTTGAGCCACGCCACCAAGGAAGACGAGGTCTATTTTGTCGAGAATAACATGGTCTTCTGGCGCCAGTACCAACTCCGCCAAGATGAAATGCTAACCATGTCAAACTTCGTAAGAGATTTATTAACGCTGTTCGTTGTTCTGGAGATAATCTTCGAGTTGGTTGTGATTGACGTAAAATTAATGTTCCCGTACCGTATCCGCAGCTATCTTGTCTATCTTTAGCATTGTCGCGTACAATTTTACCATCAGGAATTTCTAACTGAAACATTCCCATGTTCGCTTCGGGGTCAATACCTCCAAAAATTTCTAGTTCCCAACTTTTAACATCACCTGCGTCTAAAACTCCTAATGCTAATGTGCGGAACCAGTAACGTAATATGGAACGAAATGCAATTGGACGAATTTCAGATTGGGCAATACCAGGGGGTTTCCATTCAGGTCTGTCTTGTTTTTCTTCCCAACCATTGAAATTCTGTCTGCCATGAATTAATTGTCCACGCAGTTGAAATTTTACTGATAAGATTTCCTTTGCTTTCTTTGGTTGCTCAGTTTCATTAAGAATTGTAAAAGTTCCGTAACCGCTATTTACTCTGGAACCTATACCTTGAGCTAGTCCTTCATATAACCATTGTTTTACATGTTCAAGCATAGCAGGGTTGGCGCCTGTAGCTGAACGTAAGCCAATGACAAATGTAGGTTTACGTAATGATATAAAAATGTTGGGATTTGTTTTATACTGGGGTGTATTATTATTCCAAGTCCAGATAGAATTTGCCATGTCAGGGACTAACCCTTTTAATTCATCTTCATCGTCTGTATCTTCAAATGGTAATGGGTAAGCATCTAAAAAAAATACTTTCCCCATACAAGCAGTAGGTTCAATTTCACCAAAGATTTCTCTTATTTGTTCTGCTGTTACGCGCGGTTCTCTTTTTGTTAATTCTCGTTCCGCCATTTCCCGCGCGACACCTTTTAATGTTGTGCTGGGAATATAAGGTGTTCCTAGTGCATCGAATGCTGGTAACAACATTGACTCTGGTCCTCGCATTCCACCTACACGCAGGCGCCAATCTGCTTTTGCTTTAAAATGAAATTCTGCTATTCGTTGTGTTCGTTTCGTTAGCTGTGATAAACGCGCGCTGATGTCGCTGTTGTTTAGTAGTTCATCTAATAATTGTAAAACTTCGCCGTTATTGACTAAGCCAATTTGTGGATTTTGATTGGGGTTTGCGCGTAAAATTCGCATCCATCGTAGATATTCTACAAAGCTTGCGTTTGATGCAGGGTTGGGATTACTGTTTAAAGGATGATTTAACCAAGGATTTGTGGGAATTGGATTGCTAGGAACTTGACCTACCATTTATAAAACTCCTATTTAGTTGGTATCATTTGCAACGGATAAGAGCGGATGTAACGGATGGGCTATCGTATCAAACAAAGTCTAATTAAACAAAATCTAATTATTTAAAATAAACTATCCGTTACATCCGTTTATCATCCGTTGCCAGTTTGATTATTTGAAGAATTCGATCTAGCGTACAAAGATTCTGCCCAAAATGAGAACTCGCGTGCGACTTGCAACGCTACTCCTGTTAAACCTAGATATTCGGAAGCTTGGAGTTTTGTTAATGTCTCTAGTCCGTAGGCGCCTTCAAGTGGGTTAGGAGTTACGGTTGGATGTACTAAACTACCTAATGCCTTGAAAAAACGTTGAATAACTTTTTGTTTTTGCGGTTTATTGACTAATGCTGGTTCTTCTCCTTTTAAACGCATTAGTCCCCACGTTGCTATATAAGTGTATAGTTCAATAGCTTGATTCCTTTGTTCGTCATGAAGTTTTGGGTCAGTTGTTCCTTCTTTGACTTGTTTAAGCTGTGTGTAAACTTCTAAAGATATTTTCCGAGGGTCGTAGTTTGGCATGATATTTTGTCCTGTTTTTTAGTTGATATTTAGTTGATAATTGGATTAATTCCACAATTCCACAAGTCCTCTTCCCAAGCTTTCTTGTCCACCAAACTGCCAAATATCTTGACTGCTAAAAATTTGTATTAACTCATTGCTTGCTGATTGAGCGCTACCATTAGCTGTAGTGGTGGTTCCCCAAGGAAAATACATTAGAGTTTCTGGTGGAATTGCTTCTTCATAGCGAAAACCTGCATTTTCCGCTAATGTTTTATTTTCTCCTAAATTTACTCGCACTTGTTGCCACAAACTAGTTTGAATTAATACTTTACAATCTGTATCTGACAGCACTAATACTTTGTCGATTATTTGTGTAACAGCGTTGTTTTGAGGTATATATTGTTTCCAACTAGTCCATGCGTTAAGTTGATTTTTTTGGAAAATAGCGTCTTTTAAGTAAAGTTGCCCTGTGTTGCCACCACTAAAGCTATTTATTGGAGGTAGTGTTGCTAGCATTGAGCTATTATATAATCGTAACCAGCGACGTAGTAAAAAGTGCGATGTAATCCAGACAACTCCATGACTTAGGGAAGGAACGGGAAACCAGAGAATTGCTGCATCTCCTATCCAAAGCGCTCCTTGAGTAAGGTTGGCATCACCGTTTTTTTGTACGTCTTCTAATGTGTTACCCCATAATATTTTTTGTTTATCTGCTGGGGTACTAGCTCTGACTCTACCTCTAATTCCACCTCCCGACATATAAGGTAAATCTGTATGAGCTTCCCGCGCGATACCAACAATATTTCCTTCTTGACTCGCTCCTCCGGTATGTAACGGCGCCAGTAAATACATGTAAGCTAAGTTAGTCATAATAATTTACTCCTATTTACTCCAAAGTAAAATTCCGTAATTTAAAGTGAACAATGCATCAAGCCATCTGACTTTTGGATCAATTTCATCAGATTTCTTGCTCTCTCTAGCTTCTTGGTTGTGTTTTATTTGTGACTGCAAATAATTATTCGGCAAAACCCGACCAATATCATTAGCAGACTCTTGAAATAAATACACTGTACCTGGTGGCACAAACGCGCGCTGCGGCAGCATTGGTGTTTTAGATAAAGACGATTTTCCACCCCATAGAATAGCTTTATCACTGGCACAACTGTGTAAATATTGGCGCCAAGTATCGGGATAAACGCCGTAAATAGACTGTTCTGGTTGCGCTTCTGCAAGTCCTGGTGTTAAAAGATAGGCTTTTTTCTTACCGTTCGATGCTTGTATAAAGCCTTCAATTTGCTCCCAAACAGGTAAATCAATAGGAGATACAAACGCGCGATGCCCTTCACCACCTAAACGCACTACATTCGATTCCACAATTCCACTAATTGCTGCAACTAATTTCCAATTTGTATGCAAACGTATTGCAACTTCGGTAAAGTAACCATCCTCGTCTTTAACTTGACGTGTACCTGGCTTCATGTGGATATGTGGCAAAACTTGTACACTCCAAGGGTCATCATGAAAATCATCGTGATTAGTTAGTTTTTCTCCTTGAAGATAACTAATTAAAGCAGAAGCTTTAATCCAAGGTTTGGGACGACCACAAATAAACTCCCGTTTTCCCCTAATATCTAGCTCAGTTCCTATATCAGCGTTATCAGAAATAGGAGGGGGAATCATTGGTGTAATTTCTTGCGACAAAGAACCCGAACCATAACTAATATATTTCCATTCTGGAGCTTTGGTATCTAACGGCTGCAAACAAACTAAGCGACTCCAATTTTCAGAATCTTCTTCATTATCTTGTTGGTTTTCAGAATATTTTTTTACACACAGTAAATCTTTTGGAGTTGGTAGCCATAATTCCTCACCGTCGGGAGTATATTTGAGAAGAAATGGTCCAATAAATTTGAGTTGACGCTCGCGGTTACTTGTTTGAGCAACTTCATCGGTCAACGCCAAACATAAACGCAATGCTTGAAAAACTACAGTAGGCATAGGAGGAAACATCCCTTTTGCCCAGGCGCCTTCTCCTGGTGAAAATGGTTTAGCTTCCCGAAAGAGTAATGTATCCAGTGGTTCAATTTTATACCATTGCATCATTTTACTTTTAGATTTTGATTGTTTTTACTGTAAAGGTGCCGATAACACAGAGGTAAGAGATTTAAGAGAAACTTCTTTACGTGATAGCCAAAATGCAGTAAATCTGAGCAGCATCGCCATATCTTCTGGTTTCGCTCCTAAAGCTTTGGCACCACGTTTAATAGCTTCTTGTTGAGCAAGCCAAGCCCATTGTTCCCACATATTTAACCAATGTAAAAGAGCATTTTCGATACTTACAGGAATTTTCTCACTACGGCTGTGAATGATAACTCTCGCAACTGCTTTAAATAGCTGATAATTTTCAGTAACAGTAGCATGACGAGGTAACTCCTCAGCTAACCGATAAAGAACAGGGCTAAAATCAAGTGTATGATTTTCCTCCAAATCGTGAATAATATTCCACCAATTCTCTAAAAGATGACCTTTCATAAAAGCTTCTAAGGTGTTGCCAGAACCGTAAATAATCCGAAAGCACAAACCATCTTTATCGGGGATGTACTCATTACCAATACCCCCACCAATTAGCTTTTTAGCTTTCTCTTTTTCTGCTACCCACAAATTTTCTAAAACCGTAGGTAAAGGAACGCTTTTATGAGCAATAACAACACCCAAACTCATAGTTGCTTGTTTCCCCATTGTAAACAGCGGACGTGCTGGAATATCAAGGGGTCTTGGTTCTGTGCATTCAGGAGATGGTTGCCATTTCCAATATCCACCTACTGCTTGAAATTTATTTTCAGGGTCTGAGGCGCCGCACCACGCCGCACGGAGAGAGCGTAAAAATCCTGGTAAATCTGCAAGTGGTAATGCAGCCATTACATCATCACCACCACTATATATTACTCGTCCGCAAAACCGCTGCTCGGTAATATATGGCACTAAGCGATTAGAAAAATCCAGTAACGCGCGGTTGAGTCCAACGTGAGTTGCAGGTCCCATTCGCTTACGAGTTTTTTCACGTAATTGCCTCAGTGCTTCATCTGTAATATTACTATTATCTAGAAATTCGGTATTGAGATAATCTTGATAATAATGCAGCTTGCGACCATTAACATAGCCACCCATCCCATCACCATCACCAAGTACCAGCACCCACCAATCTGCAGGACTATTATCACCAAAGTGTTTTGTCTGGACTTGATCAATGACACCGCGCAGTGTACTAGTTTCAGCTACACTCAAACTCATGTCATCTGCTAGCCACTTGCTAGAGAACATTACACCGTTGTAGCCTTTACCATAATTAGTTCCTTCTTTTAAAGCAGCGTCCGCACGCTTAACTTGAAAAGGACGACGAGTGCGAGAGTAAAAATCATCGTATTTCAGTCTCAGTTGTTTATATACTTCCTTGCTTAAATCCTGCCAATATTCCTCAATTTTTTGAGGATGGTGAGTTGCAAAATGGGCAGCAGCAATTGAAGAAAGATTTGGAAAACGAATTAATCCTTCATAATCTTCATTATCATCTATATTTAATGGAATTCCTAGTGACTCAGCCACACCCCCATGTTTCCAAGCCATTCTTTTAGTTAATTCAATTGCATTCAATTTTTCCGAACCATTGAACAACCCTTTATACGCAACTGCTATAACTTGCCAGAATAATCGTAATGATTCTGAAGGTACGCCAAAACCGTTTTTAAACCGATGATATGCAAAACGAGGATGTAGCGCACTATATTGTCCTGATAAAGTCGAACGTTCTCCTGGCGCCACTGGAATTTGCCAAGCACGAGTATTTTTGATCGCTTGGATAGCATTACCGAGGCGCCCTTGCAAGCTTCCCCACCAAGTACCAACATTTAATAGCAGGTATGCACTCAACTCCGCTTCGGTAGGTAATTGAATATTTGGGTTAGGTTGAGCTATGCTGTTTTGTTCTTTTACCCATGCGTCACGTTCATCTGTACTCAAAGAAGCTATTTGTTTCGGTATATCCGGGTTGCCGAGTGGAACAGCAACAAAGTAACTTTCCCAGGTATTCTGAATTTGAGCATCCCAAAGTTGATTCCACTCCCAACAACCTCCTTGAGATAATTTTTGTAGTTCAGTTTTGAATTGTTCTTCTTGCGTTGCAGAGAAGTTCTCGCTAATTTGGCGCCAGAGTTCATTTATATCATTGTCGCTTTTTAATAGACTTTTAACTTTGTCTTTAATACGCTGCCGTACTTGATGACTTATCTTCAACCATTCAGATTTGAGCTTTTTCTTAAGTTCATCACCTAAATGCATTGCGCTTTGCTGACTAGGAACTAAAACAGTAATAACATTTGGAAAACCAGCAGTACTCAAACTTTGTGATTCAGGGTCTAAAAATTTACTAGCAGGGTCGCTGAATATATTGTTCCCTTGATTACTGCCTGAGTATCGATACTCATTTTTAAAATCAGAGTATTTTTTTACTAAAAAAGCATCAATAATTTGTTGACTCCATAACGATGGGGTAATAATTGCATCGGCGCCATACATTTGAGCAATTTCAAAACAAAGAAACGCACTAAAGTAATGCAGCAGATAGGAACCCGACCAAAAATCAAGAAACTTCCGTGACGACTTAATGAACTCCTGTACTGGAGAAAAAGTAAATAACACCAGGTAAGGAGATAGGTTTATATCCTCTTTTGAATCTTCTTTTAAATCTTCTACATCAGGAAACATCGCACCTGCCAAAGCAGATACAGTGCTTTGATAACTATGAAGCGGGCAATCTGGTAAAATGGGATGAGTCGGAATTAATAATGCACTATTTGAATCTTGGCGTGCTAACTGTTCAGGAAAATATCGCCAAAACCACCAAAATACTTTTTCAACATCTTTTTCACCCTGAATACTACTAATATCTAACTGAGTAGCATCAAATCTAGTCTCAATTACTTGTTCCTGTCCACTAATAGGATGACGAACAGCAACATTACCCTTATTTACTTGCAGTGCATTACGTTTGAGACTAACACGGTCAGATGAACTACTAATATTAACTATCAGTTCACCATTTTGTTCCCACCAGACTTGCAACTCCCGCAAAAAGTCTTGTAAACATACTAAATTAGTATATATACAGCTGACATCGGCACCTAGCCAGTCGATTTTTTCTAGCGACCGTATAAATGCATATAGCTTACGATGGTATATATTCATGCGCTTTGATATACAAGTGACTAAATGTAAGTTATATCACTTGCTCCTAACTTGCACCCCTTTTGATGCGAAGGACAAACAAAAGTATAGATTTATACACACTACTTAAAATTTTGTTGCTTTCGCTGATTGTATCTCAACAGTTCTATGGGCGCCGTTCGTCAAAGCAACTCTAAAAACTGAAATATTCCGCAATTGCCACAGAGACAATTGCAGGCAGAATGTGTAATGTTTGACTTGTATATTCAGTGTTCGGTATTCATAATTACAAATCGAATACTGTAATGACAGTTTATAACCACTCTGCTTGCTTTTGATATGACTCCAGAACAAACAAACATAAAATTTCCGCTTTGGCAGTATTTAAACCAACCCTTGCTTGGAGAAAAATCGCCTGTATTCAACCCCCGTCGTTTTGCTCACGTTTACCGAGTTGAACTGTTGCAGCGATGCTGGGAAAAGCATTGCGATGCCAAGGGGCAATATTGATATACGTATTATTACGGCTGCAATATTTTTATTTTAGTTGTAACACGTATATATATAGCTATCCTCAGATTCCCGACTTCTCCTGCGAAGTCGGGAATTTGTTTAAGAGTAATCCAAGAAATAAATAATCTTGTAGGATAGGCGTCTCGCCTGTCTTACGATTATATTCGGACAGGCGAGACGCCTATGTTACGATTATATTCGGACAGGCGAGACAGCTATGTTACGATTATATTCGGACAGGCGAGACACCTATCCTACAAGATTAAATTATTTTGCGCTGTCGTAACTTGTTTATTTCTGATTGCACTCCTTTTAAACCTTGGTTGCTGTAGATGATAAATAATCTTTCTGCTGACAAGTAGGTTAATACAGGATTGCGAAAATTAGTGTTGTAGGCGCCTACATCCGAAGGATTATAGCCAAAAGACGGCGCCACTGCTTTTAAGATTTCTTGGTCGATAGTTACTGCTGGAATGCTCAACACAAAATCAGCATCCGATAAATTATGTATAGCGTATTCTGGAAGTAGATTTATCTGACCTGCTGCATTAAGATTTACATTACCCAATGAGCGCAGTGGAGGTAAACGCAGTTGAGATTGATTATCACGATATAAGTATCCTGCTGTTACTGGGTCAATTTGCGCCATTATAGCAGCCGCGCGTATCCAGTTTACTACTTTGTATTCGTTACCTAAAGATGGAGCAGCATGAGCAGATGCTTGAGTAATTATAAATTCTGGTGATAACTTACGTTTCATCGCTTCGGCTATACCAATAATATGATGGGCGCCTGTCTTTGAGTCTCCTGGTTTACCGTAGTTATCAGTTTTGCCGTTACCACCAAAGTTTAATTCAGAGAACTCTGTTCCATCACTATTCCATTGTAAAACGATTGCTTTTGCCCAATCATGCCATATGGGCGCCGCTATTATTAAATCATCGCTGATGAAAATATCACTCGATGTTTGTTTAGATATATTAACAATTGGCAGTTGAGATTGGTTATGTTGACCGTATATTTGCTTATACAAGCTGTTTAAACTTAGACCGCTAAGATTATTGAATAATTCGTGAATTACTAGTCCACCTGGATGGGAATGATGTCCACCAAATGAACCTCCTGGCGCCGAAACAAAGGATTGCGGTAGTTGTGGACAGTTGCTATCTTCTTGCAGTAATGGTGGAAATATACCTGTAATTAATCCACCTGGAAATGTTTTATCATCGTTAGGGTCTACTAGTCCTGCAGTTGATAAATTTTCAAGAATCTTGGGTTTGAGTGCAGTTACACCGATACGATGTTGAACACAAGTTTTAGGATTGTTTATTGCGTCTAATGTTGCTGTACGAAGCGCGCGGTCACGAATTTGACTGACTTGTTTGTTAAGAAAAGTAAATGCTGATTCAATTAGAGGGGAGTTTTGGCTGAGTTTAATTGCAGTTTGATTACCAGTTCCTATTTGAGTTTGGTTAGCAGCTAATGAATAAGTTGGAGTTAAGAGCGTGTTAAGAAATACGCTCAAAATAATTATCCAACAAAAAGCACTCAAGTTCAGCTTCGTCATCGCTTACCTCATCCATAATTTTATGCCTTTTATTACCTAGTTCGGTACTTACCATCATTTTTATAGCATTAATTGGAAATTAAAACGGTTCTTACCCTAAGCCCTTATAATAACCACATCACGTCCCTTTTTAGTCGTCGCATTTCTAGTTTGCAAACGGTCTAGAAAAGTAGGTGCATCTTTACGTCTATCAAAAATACACAACCATCCATAATCTGCTTTTATCCGTGATAAATAAGTTTCTAATTGGTTTAAACCCTTTTCTTCCGGGTCTGAAGTTTTATCACGCCAAGTTTTTACTTCAATTCCCAAAGTTACTTTTTTATATTTCAAGCATAAGTCCATACGACCATTTCCAATTGCATATTCTCGCTCTAAGGTTCCT
Organism: Calothrix sp. CBUCES-K 9914; assembly: GCF_059640475.1. Lineage (NCBI taxonomy): Bacteria > Bacillati > Cyanobacteriota > Cyanophyceae > Nostocales > Calotrichaceae > Calothrix > Calothrix sp. CBUCES-K 9914. The sequence goes on along the minus strand of NZ_JBXXZH010000044.1, from coordinate 6,772 downwards.
CCCCCATTCACAACACGATGTAAAAATGCCATTAATACTATATGAGGTGCTATTTCTTGGTATGATGTAGTACTAAGTAATGGTTCGCCATGCTGGCGCCAAAATGTTATAAACGCTTCCAATAAAGCATTAAAATTTAACTCTCCATCATTATTTAACCAAATAGGAGTAATACTAGGGAAGCTCGCCATTGGTGTTATTGTTAATACTCGTGGTAAAACCTCACGATAAATAGGATTAGCAATTATTAATCCTCCTTGCGGGTTCATTTTACACAGACCTAAATCTATCACAAATTGAATATCATCTGGTGGTACATCTCCTAATTCAGACCCTGCCAACATTGGCTCAATAATTGCTTTTATTCTTGTTTCTCGGAGTCTTTCTGCAAGAGAGTCAAGGTGAGTGTCTTGACGCGCAATCAGTATTTCCTTAGCTTTGTTAATATGTTCTTCTGTAATTTTTATACTTGTATCAGTTACCATCTGTTCGACAACTTCTTTGGCTAAAGCGTTTACCAACCAAGGTTGCCCCTGAGTCAAATCAAAAGCTGTTTCAATTGCGGTGGGAGTGAAAACTTGTCCTGTATCGTCAGTGTGTTGTTGATATAATTCTGCTACCTCTGCTGCGTTAAAATCTCTCATTGTTAGAGAGCGAACTTTTATATTAAACGGACTTGCAGTATTTAATCTATCACTACCACCAGAAGCCGCTTTATAATCTCGGACATCCCGCATACCAATCAACCCAACACTCATCGGAAAATTTTTAGGGCGCCCACGATAACCATCTCTTAACTGTCGCAAAATAGAAATAAGCGCTTCGTTTTGTAAAGAATCAATCTCATCAATCAACAATACTAAAGGTAACTTAGATGCTTGTGCCCAAAGCCTTAAATTTGCTCGAATTCGCTGTCCTGGTTCCGCATAAACCCAAGTAGGTGGTTGCACAGAAGCAGGTAAACTATCTGCGATAGTATCGCGCCAAGCACCTAGAATTGCTAATTCTGCTGCTCCTATGTCATCACTAAAAGGCGCCCCGACTTCTGCTGACACCATCACCGCTGTATAACGTCCACTACTCGTCAACTCTTGTGCTAAGGCCAGCATCGCAGTTGTTTTACCCGTTTGGCGTGGTGCATGAATAACAAAGTAACTTTCTTGAGCAATTATCCGCGATAAATCAGGCAACCTTCTCGTAGGCGCCAGCATATAGTGTTTGTCAGCATCACAAGGACCTGCAATATTAAACCAACGAGACATAGGGATTTTAGATGCGCTTATAATGCCCTTAGTTTAGCGCTATATCAGGGTTATGATTAAAGGCGCATTCGTTGTAAACCTTTGAGAATGCAAATTGAAAGGCACCTATAGTTTCAACTTTATCATTTACTAACAAGGGAAGTTTCTTGACGTTGAGACGTGTTACTAAGTGCTAAAAACTTTGTTCATTAAGGTAATTATTTACATAACGATACGTTGTGTAAAAGTTAGTACATAAGATTTACTTTTTTTGATTACAAAATTGAAGCAATGGAGTCGCGCGGGCATATAATGATGACCTGATATTATTATTTTTATAAAAAGCTATGTCCTTCGTACCTCTACATATTCATAGTGATTACAGCTTACTGGACGGCGCCAGTCAGTTGCCTGAATTGATAGACCGTGCTATTGAGTTAGGGATGAAGGCAATTGCCCTGACTGACCACGGGGTGATGTATGGTGCGGTAGAGTTGATTAAGATTTGCCGGGGTAAGACTATTAAGCCGATAATTGGCAATGAGATGTATATTATTAACGGTGATATCACGAAACAGGAGCGGCGCCCTAAGTATCACCAAGTTGTTTTAGCCAAAAGTACAAAGGGTTATAAAAATTTAGTTAAGTTAACATCGATATCGCATCTTGAAGGTGTTCAAGGTAAAGGTATTTTTTCGCGTCCCTGTATAAATAAAGATTTATTACAGAAATATCACGAAGATTTGATAGTGACTAGCGCTTGTTTGGGTGGAGAAATACCCCAAGCAATTTTAAGTAATAGACCTGATGCCGCGCGGAAAGTCGCACAATGGTATAAGGAAGTATTTGGCGATAACTTTTATTTGGAAATTCAAGACCACGGTTCACAAGAAGATAGAATTGTCAACGTTGAGATTGTTAAAATATCGCGCGAGCTTGGTATAAAAATTGTTGCGACAAATGACTCGCACTTTATTTCCTGTTATGACGTTGAAGCACATGATGCACTGCTATGTATTCAAACGGGTAAATTAATTGTTGAAGAAAACCGGATGCGGTATAGCGGTACTGAGTATTTAAAATCTGCTGACGAGATGCGGAAATTATTTCGCGACCATTTACCTGATGATGTGATTGAGGAAGCAATAAATAATACAGAGGAAGTTGCTGATAAGGTAGAGCCATATAATATTCTTGGTGAACCGAGGATTCCAAATTATCCAATTCCAGCAGGACATACAACCGATACGTTTGTTGAAGAAGTTGCTTGGGAAGGGATACTTGAAAAGCAGCGGTGTAGAACTAGAAGTGAGTTAGACCCCACTTATAAAGAGCGGATGGAATATGAATTAAAAATGATTCAACAGATGGGCTTTTCTGGGTATTTTTTAATCGTTTGGGATTATATTAAGTTTGCAAGAGACAATAATATAGCTGTGGGACCAGGTAGAGGTTCAGCAGCAGGTTCATTAGTTGCGTTCTCAATGGGTATTACCAATATTGACCCTGTACACCACGGTTTATTGTTTGAGCGTTTTCTGAATCCAGAACGTAAATCGATGCCTGATATCGATACAGATTTCTGTATTGAAAAACGCGACGCAGTTATTGATTATGTTACCGATAAATATGGTGCGGAGAAAGTTGCTCAAATCATCACTTTTAACCGTTTAACTTCAAAATCAGTATTAAAAGACGTTGCCAGGGTATTGAATATTCCTTATGGGGAATCTGATAAAATGGCAAAATTAATCCCGGTATCGCGTGGTAAACCAACACCGCTCAAAAAAATGATTGCCGACGATACCCCATCACAAGATTTTAAAGAGAAGTACGATAATGACCCTAGAGTCAAGCATTGGCTTGATATGGCAATACGTATTGAGGGAACAAACAAAACCTTTGGTGTACACGCTGCGGGTGTAGTAATTTCTGCCGAACCGTTAGATGAGATTGTACCATTACAGCGCAATAATGACGGTTCGGTGATAACTCAATATTATATGGAGGATTTAGATTCGATTGGTTTGTTAAAGATGGATTTTTTGGGCTTGAAAAACTTAACGATGATTCAAAAAGCTATCGATTTAATCGAACAAAATCATAATTTTAAGCTTGACCCATATGATATTACTAGTTTAGAGCGTAAAGCTCAGAGAATACTTGCTAAAGGTGGAGAAAATGCCAGACTACCCAATGATGTTAAAAAAACGTTTGAATTATTGGAATCAGGTGAATTAGAAGGAGTGTTTCAGTTAGAATCTTCTGGAATGCGGCAGATAGTTAGGGATTTAAAGCCATCTAACATTGAAGATATTTCATCTATCTTAGCATTATACAGACCGGGACCTTTAGATGCTGGCTTAATTCCGCAGTTTATCAACCGTAAACATGGTAGGGAGAAAGTTGAATATGGACATGGTTTGTTAGAACCTATTTTAGAAGAAACATATGGTGTGCTTTGCTATCAAGAGCAAATTATGAAAATGGCTCAAGATATGGCTGGCTATACATTAGGTCAAGCTGACTTGTTAAGACGCGCGATGGGTAAAAAGAAGGTTTCTGAAATGCAGAAACAACGTGAAAAGTTTATTGATGGCGCCGCTAAAAATGGTGTTAGACACCAAGTTGCAGAGCAATTATTTGAGCAGATGCTTAAGTTTGCAGAATATTGCTTGAGCTATGATACGGAAATATTAACAGTAGAGTATGGGTATTTGAAGATAGGCGAAATTGTCGAAAAACAAATTCAATGTTCTGTATTTACTGTCACTAACAATGGCAATGTTTATACACAACCTATCGCTCAATGGCATCATCGTGGGCGCCAGGAAGTGTTTGCATATGAATTAGAAAATGGCGCAGTTATAAAAGCGACGAAAGACCATAAGTTTATGACGCAAGATGGTAAAATGCTGCCTATTGATGAAATATTTGAGCAGGGGTTAGATTTGCTACAGGTTAATAATTTACCTGAAGTGTGAAGGGACGGGGCAAGAGAAAGCCCATCCCACAAGAGTTTTAATAGGTTAGGTTGTAGCACAGGCGTCTCGCATGTGCAGTGACTATGATTATTTTTACCACAAAGACACAGAGTACGCACAGGAAAAAGTCACAGAGGAGATATTAAAAACTAAGATTAAAAATTTCTATATTTTCAGCTTATAACGTTTACGTTTTGATAGATAAAAGGCACCACAACCACGAATTAATAATATTGCAAATGTATAATTTGGTTCAGGTACAGGCGCCGTTGTAGTTAATGGAGTTAATGGAGTTAACAAATATGCACGGTACTGACCATTAATAGTACCATCCCCTACAATTTGTCCACGATTGTTAATAGCTGTTGCGTTTGTTAGTTCCCATCCAGAATTTGCAGGTATTAAATTATTGAGGTCGCTGAGTACACCGTTTTCCCAAAAATAAGCACGGTATCCTTTTTGTGTACTTGCTTTGCCAACTATTTGAGCATTGTTGTTAATATCACTGGCACTACCACTTCCACCAAATGTACCAAGGTCTATTGTTACACCATTATTCCACATAACTCCCGCGCTCTCATTCCCAGCAGCAGGGGTGCCAACTATTTGACCTTTATCGTTAATAGCATTGGCGCCGCTAAAACCTTCAAGTTGAGTTTTTATACCGTTTTTCCAAACAAAGGCAGTGTTTGTACCAGAGCTTACATTACCTACTACTTCCCCGAAATTATTAATATCAGTGGCGCCGCTATAACCATTAGTACTATCAATACCTAGGTCTGAGGTTGCTGTGTTAATAGGACTGTTGACAGCAGTACGGTACGCACGCTCTTGACCGTTAGTATTGTTAGCAGCGCCAACTACTTGCCCCTGGTTGTTAATAGCTTTGGCGCCACTTAATGAACCACCAAGAGTCCCCAAGCTTTTCATTACACCATTTTCCCAAACAAAGGCGTTAGTATTATACCCGGCTCTGCTAGGTACTCTGTCTGTTAAGTCACCAACTACTTGACCATTGTCGTTAATACTATAAGCGCTGCTGGTAGCTGAATAATTAGGTAGTGTACCAAGGTTTAAGTTTGTACCATTATCCCAAAGAAAAGCACGGAAGGAACCTTGTGAGTTATACGCTGTTCCAACAACTTGACCATTATTATTTATGTCATAAGCAATGCTGTTACTATAGCCTGGGAGTATACCAAGGTCAGAGATAGAATACATTGATGCTGCCAGTCCTTTTGGTGCTGTTAAAAAGACGGCGCCTAATGTTCCAAGAGTTAATGATTTAACCAAGGTACTACTTAACATAAGTAATCAGCGCGTTACTAATTAATCTTGAATAATGTAATAATACATTAAGTGGGAAATTTGAAGTGTATGAGTAATATTCATGTCTAAAATACTTCCTATCATTTATAGCGCGCACCATGCAAGTCACAATTTTGGAAAATTTACCTCGCGGTGTGCATTGACTTTAGAACAATGTGTTAGGTACTCAGACTATGGTACGTTTACCAGCATGAATTTGCTCGAATACACTGTAGCCTAGCAGCTTAATCATAATTTAAGTATGAGTATTTATTATAACTTTGTTTTCAGTATTCCCATATTTAAACGATATTAATCAAAAACCTTAGATTCAATAATGAGTACTACTGGTTAACTCTGAACCAGTAGTACGACTCCAAGGAGAATTATTCAACTGGTGTCACATTAGTACTATTGATTGAGGCTTGTAGTATTTTTGAATTGAAGTACGCTCTGCAAACAGCTTTTTTGGTACTACTGGTTAACCCAAACCAGCAGTACTGTTAGAGCTATCACATGATGTTGAGGCTTCAATTGCGGTCTTAGTTCCATAACAGGCGCCCCCACCCATATATATTAGATGTGCCTTTCATTTTCTAGGCTGTAAATATCTACCTAATACGAGCGCCGTTAAAACAACTGAAGGATAAGCGGAAAGCACTTTCACAAAAGCAACATGAACACAACCATCTGACTCTCTATCTTGCTCCCAAAGTGCCGATACTTATATTGTAGGCGCCATTCCAACGATACCGAATGCTCTACTTGTTATCAGAGGGTTAGTTTTGTTCTAATCGTGGGTATCCTAACTGTATAGAATAATAGTTCTAAGTTAAAAGGTTATACAAAGATATATGACAACATACTGTCGTAACTCTAATCTAAACAATTTGAAGTTGAGGTAAATTATGCTCGATCCGATTTCTGGAGTTGCAAAGATTGTTCAAGCAGGAGAAAAAATAGTTGAGAATTTAGGCAAAATGCCAGTTGACATTATAAACGCTAGTCTTCGCAGTAAGTATTGTCAACAAGAGTCGGAAAGTGATCAAGCGTATAAAGCTCGGTTAATGTTCATGGAAGAGCAAGAGAAAAGAAAGATGCAACATCAAAAAGACCTTAAAGAAACAAAAGCGCACGAGAAAACTGAGCAGCTACGAATCAAAGCAGAACTAAAAGCAATACCTTCGCCAAAATAAAGAGGGCCTTCTGTAGTAGAGTTATGTTTACTAAGACTACAAC
>NZ_JBXXZH010000043.1:0-47519 GCF_059640475.1 Calothrix sp. CBUCES-K 9914 | reverse complement strand
TTATGATTTTTATAGCTAACCATCTTGACAAATCCGATTTGAGAGGGAATGAAACAGCCCTGCTTATCAAGGGGGGTTGGGGGGATTTTATTCTTGTTATATATTACCAATTCTATGAAATATCTCATCAGAGAGCCAATGAGTTGTTGCCTTAAAATTTCTAACTGGTGTTGGTAATAAGTCCACATAGGTAGCTTGGCGAATTAAATGACCAAGTTTACCTTTAAATTCATATTTATCAAAGATTTCTGCTGCACTTTCATCAAGTCCTAGTTTAATTAATGTGCCACGCAGTTTAATATTTACTGGAATAAGGGGATGACCATTAGATGCTGCTTTAAGATTATGAGCTATATTTGCTCCTTGTTGATATGCTACCTGTGCTGTTGCAGGTAAAGGATGTTCAGGACAAATTACACAGTCTCCACCTGCAAATACTTCTGGATATTCAGGTAATTGTAAATATGAATTTACATATAGTTTGCCGTGTTTGTCTCGGTTTTCTATTTTAACTGGTAATTGTTTAATGAGAGGATTTACATCGGTGCCTGTTGTCCAAACTATAGTATTTGCTATTAATATCTCGGTTTGTCCATGACGTAAATATTCAACTTGGTTTGGTTGAACAGCTTTAACATCAGCCTCTAATATAAATTCTACAGGTACTTTACGTTTTTGTGCTGATTGAAGTGCTGTATGCCTAAGTTGTGCTGAGTCTCCCTTAAGTATTTCACTACCCCGTTGTACGACTATTACTTTAATTTCTGCTATGTTACCTCCTATTGGTTCATACCATTCTGGCAATAAGTCGGCAAGTGTTACTGCTAGCTCAACTCCAGCACGTCCGGCGCCTAAAATTACAAAAGTTAATATTTGTTGACGCAGTTGGCTATCTTCTGTTTGACTAGCTAATTGTAAAGAATCTCGTAGATGTTTACCCAAAGACATTACATCTTCTGGACTCCTAAATCCGAAAGTGTTTTGTTCGGCGCCAGATACTCCCAAATAACTATTAACACTTCCTAAGCATAATACTAACTTTTCGTATTGATATGATAAACCTGAACGTAGATAAACTATACGTCCATTTACATCAATCGTCTCTATAGTATCCCTAACAAAACCAACATGACTATTTTTAAGCAAGTAATCATACCTCGCCCAAATTAGTTCTACATTCATTTCACCGCTTAGAAATTCATATAGTAACGGTTTGAAGGTAAAACTCCAAGATTGGTCAATTAATAAAGTCGGTAAATTATACTTTTGATGACTTAAATGTAAAGCTGTAAATAATCCAACAAAGCCACCGCCAAGAATAATTGTGTGATATTTGTTACTTTCCATATCCTTGCACCTTCTATAATTAACTTTGTTTATGAATCACAGATGGATTAATTAAATTAATCGTTGCATCACCTAACCCACCTAAAATTAGCTGTACCCCAATAGCAGACAGTATTAAGCCCAAAAGTCTTGTTGCTACATCTAGTCCAACTCCTCCAAGTATTTTTTGAATTTGATTACTTGAAAGCAAAACTAAAAATACTAGCAAAGCGAGTAAGAAAAGTGCTCCAACCAATCCAAAGAGAGTTTCCTCGTTTTTTGCTTGATTTCCATAAATAATGACCGTGCTAATTGAACCTGGTCCAACAAACATAGGAATTCCCAAAGGAATTAAGATTTTACGGAAAACTAATTCAGCTTCTTGTAAATCACTAATTTGACCTTCAGCAGCCATTGCTTGTGTTTTCTTAGTCTGCTCTCCCTTTACCATATTTAAACCCGTTAGTAGTAATAAAATACCACCAGCAATTTTAAATGCAGCTAAAGTAATACCAAAGAACTTGAGAATAGCTGTTCCAGCAATCAAAAATAAAACTAGAAATACTAAAACAGTCAAAGCAACGAACAAAGCTAACCAACGCTGCACTCCCCGACGCTCGCCAGTTGTGTAGCTAACAAAAACAGGAAGGTTTCCAATTGGATTCACAATCGCTAATATTGCAATTCCAAAGTTTAAAATCAGCGTCCTGTCCATATTCTACCTCAATCAAGTAGTTCACTATAAAATATATAAGATATTGAGGCTATATTTTTAAATTTTATATTTTGTCTTTATTTTATTAAACAAATAATCAGAAAATTTATGTTTGTGCCTAAATATGAAACCTATTGTGAAAATTATCAAACGACCTTATTTGAGTATACTAGCTTAATTTAATTAAGCCACTAATTTTACAAATAGTAAATTTCTATACTTTTGTTTATAATTATGACTCAACTTTTGCTAGTTGCGTAAACTTAAGTATTATGCTTACGCTCCCGGACATGATATCACTACCTCTACAATTATTGTAAAATCAAACCATAGTTTAGGTAATTAACCCACTCAACGGATAAAAATTTACTCTACATATCATGGATGACTACCTGAACCTATCTCTGACATATTAGGTGTATTGCGATTATTTAAGGCAAAATAAGATGAAAAAACTAGAGGGGAAAGTGGCAATTGTTACTGGCTCTAGCCGTGGAATTGGCAAAGGAATCGTCACAAAATTAGCACAAGAAGGCGCCAAGGTAGTCATTAATTACAGTAGCAGTCCAGATAAAGCCAAAGCTGTTGTCGATGAAATTGCCCAACAAGGTGGCGAGGCTATTGCAATTAAAGCCGATATGAGTAAAATTCCCGAAATAGAGCAATTAGTTGCTCAAACCGTAGAAAAGTTTGGCAAATTAGACATTCTAGTTAGCAATGCTGGAATTGAACATTTCGGATCTTTTGAAGAAGTGACACCAGAAGAGTTTGACCAAACATTTACTGTAAATACCAGAGGTCAGTTTTTTGCTATGCAAGCAGCAGCCAAGCAAATGAAACAAGGGGGACGTTTAATTTGCACTTCTTCTATCAGCGCTAGTAAAGGCTTTGTAAATCACTCAGTATACGGAGGCAGTAAAGGCGCCAATGAATCTTTTGCCCGTAACTTAGCAGTAGACCTTGGTAAGCGTGGTATCACAGTTAATGCCATTGCCCCAGGCGCTACCAAGACCGATATGTACAATAAATACGCATCTCTGTATCAAGACCCTAACTCTAAACTCTCTGTTGAAGAGCAGATGAATAATTTTTCGCCCCTTGGTAGAGTGGGAACACCTGCAGACGTTGCAAATGTCGTTGCTTTCCTAGCTTCTGACGAAGGTGGATGGATAACTGGACAAGTTATTCATGTTACAGGTGGCATGGGCTAAGTAAGGTGGGCAGTGCCTAGGGTGTTGACTCTGCGGCTTTTTTGGGATTTCGTTCATGCAGAAAACGTGGCTATTCACGATGGCTGAAACCCTACTTTAATTAGACTTTTGACGAAAAATTAAATGTTACGTACAAAAGTACCAAAAACGCTCAAATTTCAACAAAGTCAACAGCCTAGGCAGCGCCTAGGGTGTTTACTTTGATGGTTTAGGAAAAATACTTTTTCATACAGATTTTGTGTCTCGTGGTGCCCGCATAAAAAGCTTATAAAATCAGGGTTTTGAACTTTACGGCTAAACACAATATACTGATGAGCTGTCGGGTAGGTCGGGGGTATTGCTACCCCGTTCCCCCCTAAGAACCGTGTGTACAAGTTTCCAAGTTCACGGCTCAAGCAAATCATAAAGCTATGTTCCAGAATGGATTTGTTGATGACAGTAAAGATGAACTAATTCAAAATTTGAATAGTTATCTTTACCACCTTTGGATTTTGGGGTTTTGTGATGTTTGTGAATTTCTTCACCGTTGTATAGGCTTTGTCCACAGATAGGGCAAGTGTGACCCTGTTTTGAGGCAATTTTTTGAACACTTTTGGAATGGTTAGAGGTTTTATCCTTTTCCCTTTTTTCCCAGTATTCTTTTAGTGCCGGGTCATCAGGTGACGACTTACCAACTACGAGTTTATGCCGTTTAATCTTAAACCAAGAGAATTTCAATATATGTTTTCCGGTGTTTTTATTACCGAATACCCATTTATCGTTTCTCTCTAGGTTTAATTTTCCCCAATATCTATTTGTACGCCATTGCTTATTTTTCTTCGGGTGTGTACGATTTACATATTTACATTCGCGTTTGAACATCCAGTCGTCAAGTGCGCTAAAAGCTTCGGAGGCAACACCAATCCGGAAATAGTTAGCTTCTCCTCGAATAATCGGGTTGAGTTTTTCAATTACGGAATTGACATTGTGACCTTTTAAATTCAACCATTCTTGACGTAACTTTCTTCTGATGTTTAAAATGGATTCTTTACTAGGTTTTATCAGTAGTTTCCATTCGGTTTTCGTATTAGTAACCTGGTATTGTCTAATATTAAAACCAAGAAAATCAAAACCTTCTTTTAGGTGAACTATTCGGGTCTTTTCTTTTGATAGTTCCAGACCTCTTAAATTCAACCATTTTTCTAAGACAGTTTGTGCTTGTTCTGCATCTTCTTTGGTTTTACAGAAAATTACAAAATCATCTGCGTATCTTACTAATGCCCGATTACCTATTATTTCCGAGCGATTATTGTACTTTATTCCTAGCGCTTCTTCCATCCCATGAAGAGCAATATTAGCAAGTAATGGTGAAATAATATTGCCTTGTGGTGTTCCGGAAGAGGTGTGAAAATATTCTCCCTGTTCTACATATCCTGCTTTTAACCATTGGTATATTAATTTTCTTGCTGGAAAATTGCCAATAGTTTTCATCAGAAATTCATGAGAAATATTATCAAAACATCCTTTTATATCGGCATCTAAAACCCATTTTTTCCTTCGATGAGGACACGCGGTTAAATATATTTTTTCAATTGCGTCATGGGTGCTTCTACCTGGACGAAAACCATAACTGCTGATTTCAAATTTGGATTCCCAATAGGGTTCCAATGCGTTCTTAACAATCGCCTGTAAACAGCGGTCTATTATAGTTGATATCCCTAAAGGACGTTTTTTACCGTTTGATTTGGGAATGTAAACCCGTTTTGTTGGAAGTGGCTTCCAGGGAATAAATAAAGACAATGTATCTACCAATAATCCTCTGGCTTTTGGTGTCTTTATTATTAGCTTATCCACTCCGGGCGTATTTTTCCCACGATTTATTTGCGTTACTCTCCTAACCGCTAAGAGAATGTTAGAGTAACATCTCAACATTAGTTTTTGGAGACTACGTACTTTTCGTAGGTTTCCTTTCTGGGTAGCCTTGAATATTCTTTGTCTTAGGTTTCTGACTATCCGATAGGCTTTACGCCAATTAATGCCTCGCCAATCAGTAGTTCTTTTGGTTACATTTGCATTCCTCATGGTCTGCATCAAACTTTTTCCAAGAAGTTCGATTCCCTTACTTTGAATTTCAAGAGTTTCACCAACCCCACGTCGGCACCCTTTCGGGTTAGTCAATAGACCTATCCACCAAGTTATTTATTCCTTTTACATGAACGGTTAGTGGCGTTCGCTTTTTGAGGCTTCCTACGCCCACTGAGGGGTTCCGAATACCTTGCGGTAATTCCTACTAACAACATCGACCTAGTTGTTAGACCCCATTGGGGTTTTCCCTGTCTACACGAAAAGAGGTGTGACCAACTTAGGATTCTGCTTTACTCCGGGGGTGCGGTATCCTCAAAATCGCATAAATCGGACGATTTTCTTGCCCCACACTGCCGTATCAGTCACTTTCGACAGCCTTTTAGATATCGGAGCCTCAACACAGATTCATGTACTTATCCATATCGGTCTTACCCTAGCCCTCCCTTTCATCTGAGACTATTACTTGGGATTAGACATTACCCTCTAGCTGTGAGACACCGTAGTTACCCGCAATGCCCCTTCGGGTGGGTACAGGCTTTGGACACTAGCCTGGGAATTTTTAGGATTCCACTCCTTTCGAGCGATTTCGGGTCGCACAATTTATACCTTAATTATAGCAAAATCAACACCCTAGGCAGTGCCCACCATCATATCGTTAGTAAAGATGATTACCACAGAGAGGCTCTTGACACAGAGGTAGAGACGGAAAATTTACCTGCGGTACACTCCGTGAATGCGTCTCTAAACATCAATTTATGTAAAAAGATAAGGATCATAAAATGAAAGTCATAAATATTTGTATATCTTTATGTATAAGAAATAGCCTAAGCTTATTAGCATTACTTACTTTTACAAACACAGCTTGGGCAGAATCTTTACATAATACTCCCAGCCTAGTTTCCCAAACATCAAATGTAAATGAACAAGTTACTTCAGTCAATCAATTAGAAGATATTCAACCAACAGATTGGGCTTTCAGCGCGCTGCAATCTTTAATTGAACGTTATGGTGTAATCGCAGGCTACCCAAATGGTAGATTTCAGGGCAATCGAGCAATGACTCGTTATGAATTTGCAGCAGCGTTGAATACAGCACTTGAACGAGTTAATGAACTAATAGCACAGGGAACAACATCACTTGTCTCGCACGATGATTTAGCTACGTTACAAAGACTTCAAGAAGAGTTTGCAACTGAACTGACTATGCTCCGGGGTCGTATAGATTCTTTAGAAGCAAATACAGCATCTTTGGAAGCAAACCAATTTTCTACAACAACTAAACTCACGGGTCAAGTTATTTTTGCCCTGACTGGGGGAGGTTTCAGTGGTAAACGTATTATTGACGTGACAGGTAAAGAAATTGCCACAGAAAACCCCAATACTACTTTTATTTATCGTGCAGCTTTAGATTTTGACACTAGTTTTAGTGGTACTGATTTACTCAAACTTCGACTTGATATAGGAAGCAATGGCGCCGATGATAATGCTGCTGGATTTTTAGAACCTGCGTTTGGTAGCACTTTGGACTTCTCTGCAAAACCACCTGTAGAACAATTAGGGCTTTCACGCCTATACTATACATTCTCTCCATCTCAAGATATTACGCTTTCCGTTGGTCCAAGAATTACCCTGCCTGATTATATAGACTTGAACAGCTACGCGAACCTTAGCTTTTTAGATTTTTCAACCCAAGCATTAGTTAACAACTATATTCTTTTCCCTGTTCAAGGTTTAGGAGCAGGTGGTGTAATTAGCTGGAAACCAGGTCAAGGTTCATTCACCGCGCGCGCGGGTTATATCGCTGCATCTGCAAATGAACCAAGGGAAACTACATCCCCTGTTCCTGGCATTTTTCCACTTGGATATACTCTTTATCCGAATGGTGGCAGTGACCAAGGATTATTCGGCGCCCCTTATCAAGGTATATTTGAACTAGAATATGCTCCTTCCAAACATGCAGCATTACGACTCCAATATACAAGTGGTAATGTATTAGGTGGTCAGTTTAATGTATTCGGCGCCAATGCTGAACTATCAATCACAAACCAGCTTGCTATTTTTGGTCGCTATGGTATTGGTAGTTACGATGATACGACTTTTGGTGACATTGAACCCAGCTATTGGATGGCAGGCGTTGCATTCAAAGACCTTTTCAAATCAGGTGCCTTGGCTGGTATTGCTATTGGTCAACCATTCATTGAGAATAAAGTCGGTAGCGCAACTCAAACCAACTTTGAAGCATTCTATAACTTGCCAGTCAGTGATAACATTCGACTTACACCTTTAGTACAAGTAATTACAAACCCAGCAAACCGAGAAGAAAACGGCACGATTTTTACAGGCACATTACGAACTGTATTTTCTTTCTAAAATTGATTGTAGGTTGGGTTCCGCAAAGCCTCCACCCAAGCCATGATCTGACTTTTCACAGCATCTTTAATGGGCTATCAATAGGGTTTTGGTCATTAGATATAGGTATATTCAGATGTTGTTTTTCGATTAGCTCTATAACGTGTTGAGTTCACACAAAATCTGTGTTATCAATTTAGTCCAAAAACCTAGTTTTTATAAGTAAGCTTTTGAGCGCTAAAATCAGTAGCACAATTAGAGCGTGAATAAAAAACGGTCAAAACCTATCAAAGTCAACAGCCTAAGCATTGCTCACCGTACAACTCATTTGACAATTACCACAAAATTGGCAATAAGTCAAGCAACTATAAGTTAGTTAAAAACTGCTGGTTTTAATAGTAAACCTCTCTACTAAAGATTCGTGGCAAAGTCTCGGCATTTAATATAGCCTAAAAACGTATACCCTTATTTATCGCGCTTCGTAAAACCTGGCAACGGATGATTAGCGGATGTAACGGATAGATAATTTTAAATCATCAAATAAACGTTTAGAGAAAAATAGCTTATCCGCTACATCCGTTGTATCCGCTGCAAAGAGAACTTTTACTACTCAAAATTAAGAAAGGAGAACACTATGTCTGATACAACTATTAATCCATCAGCACAAGAACCTGTTATTGCTGATACAAAACCTGTTGTCATGGAATTAGAACCTGGTAAATATCACTGGTGTTCGTGCGGTCGTTCTAGTAATCAACCTTTCTGTAACGGCGCCCATAAAGGTACTGGTTTTACTCCGTTGGCATTTGAAATTACTGAGAAGAAAAAAGTTGCGCTCTGTTTGTGTAAGCATACTGGCAAGGCGCCGTTTTGTGATGGTACTCACCATAAGTTTGAAAATCATTAAAATCATTACATGGGGTTTTTGTTATGAATAATGAAAAAGAAATTCTGACTACGGATGCAGGTATTCCTGTAGGTGATAATCAAAATTCATTAACTGCTGGTGCCCGTGGTCTGCTGTTGATGCAAGATTTTCATTTAATTGAAAAGATGGCGCATTTTAACCGTGAGCGGATACCTGAACGTGTTGTACATGCGAAGGGGTCTGGCGCCTATGGTACATTTACTGTCACGAATGATATTACTAAATATACAAAAGCAAAGCTGTTTTCAGAGGTTGGTAAACAAACCGAGGTGATAGCAAGATTTTCTACGGTTGCAGGTGAACGAGGCGCCGCAGACGCAGAACGAGATGTGCGCGGTTTTGCACTCAAGTTCTATACTGAAGAAGGCAACTGGGATATGGTAGGAAATAATACCCCTGTTTTCTTCGTTCGTGACCCGCTTAAGTTTAGTGACTTTATTCGTACTCAGAAGCGCGACCCAAAAACTAATCTTCGTAACCCAACTTCAATGTGGGATTTTTGGTCATTATCGCCCGAAAGCTTACATCAAGTGACGATTTTATTTAGTGACCGTGGTTTACCAAATGGTCATCGTCATATGAATGGTTATGGCAGCCACACTTATAGTTTTATTAATGCCAAAAATGAACGCTTTTGGGTTAAGTTTCATTTCAAAACAATGCAGGGTATTGAAAACTTAACCAATGAAGAAGCAGGTAAAATTGTCGGTGATGACCGCGAAAGCGCGCAACGCGATTTATTTTATGCTATTGAACAAGGGAATTATCCCAAATGGCGCTTCATGATACAAGTTATGCCTGAAGCGGATGCAGACAAACTTGATTTTAATCCTTTTGATTTAACTAAAGTTTGGTATCATAGCGACTATCCTTTAATTGAAGTCGGAATTGTAGAGCTTAATCGTAACCCAGAAAACTATTTTGCTGAATTAGAACAATCTGCATTTGCACCATCAAATGTAGTACCAGGAATTTCCTTTAGCCCTGATAAAATGTTACAAGCGCGGATTTTATCTTACACTGATGCCCATCGTTACAGACTTGGTGTAAATTACGAACATCTTCCTGTTAACTGCCCTCACGCAACTAGAGCAAACACTTATCATCGTGATGGGGCTATGCGGTTTGATGGAAATAGCGGCGCCTCTGTTAACTACGAACCCAACAGTTTTAATGGTCCAGTCGAAGACCCTCAGTACAAAGAACCACCATTAAATATATCAGGCGCCGCAGACCGTTACGACCACCGCGAAGGTAACGATGATTATAGCCAAGCTGGTAAACTGTTTAGATTATTACCAGCAGAAGAAAAGCAGCGTTTATTCAATAATATTGCTGCGGCAATGAAAGAAGTACCAAGGTTTATCATCGAAAGACAGTTAAAACATTTTGCTGCTTGTGACCCAGCTTATGGAGAAGGTGTTGCTAAAGCTCTTGGTATAGCTGTTCCTGTACTGACTAATTAAATTGTAGTTATTTCCGAAAATGTAGAGACGTGATTAATCACGTTTCTACGTAAATATATTTCTACAATCTATATTTCTACAATCTATATAGAAATGCTATAAAAGACTCGCAACCGTATTAACAGTCGTGGCAATAATAACACTGTATAAAAAGAAAGATACCATTTCATGGAACAACACTAATCGTCGTATAGAACGGATCGTGATAGAAACATCAGAAGTTTGGGAAGTAAACCCAATAGTAAACGCAAAGTACATAAAATCAAGAAAATCTGGAGGTTCATCAGTGGGAAACTCTAATCCCCCAGCATATTTGTTTAAATCTGAGCCATCGACTTCATTATAGTAAGTACGAGCATAGTGCAGAGCAAACATAGTGTGAGTTAATAACCACGAACAGATGACATAATCTTTGTAAAGTCTAATATTTAGATATGGCATTCCTAATTTATTTGTAAAAAATGAAATCTTTATAACGAACCACAAAGGCACATAATCCGGAGGATTTATGAAGGTCATGATAGACTTTCCTCACTAGTAATGGCTTAAGAACAATAGTATTATTATTCTGGGTGATTAGCGTTAAAAGTTTGGTTATAAAATTTTTTTGTTGTTTGTAGAGGGCGGGCAAGGATGCCCGCTCCACAAGATGCTCCACAAGATGGTTTTGGAGGTTTTATGAATTATGTGCGGCTTGTTGTTGAATTATGTACGCAATAATGCCTGTCCAACCTGTTTGATGACTTGCTCCTATTCCGGCGCCGTTATCTCCGTGAAAGTATTCGTTAAACAATATTAAATCACGCCAGTGAGGGTTTTGCTGAAATATTTCTGTCCCTCCATAAATGGGTCTTCGTCCTTGGTCGTCGCGCGTAAATGTTTGTATTAATCGTTGTGAGAGTTTAGATGCGATATCCCAAAGTGATAGTTCTTGACCTGAACCAACTGGAAATTCAATAGCAAAATCGTCTCCTAGATAATTATGGAATTTTTGTAATGATTCGATTATTAGATAGTTCATGGGAAACCAAACGGGACCTCGCCAGTTGGAGTTTCCACCGAATAATCCTGTTGTTGACTCTGCTGGTTCGTAGTCTACTCGATATTCTTGTCCTCCCCAGCGAAATATATATGGATGTTCTAAGTGATATTTAGAGACTGCTCTAATTCCATACTTTCCCAAAAACTCTGCTTCGTGCAACATTGTTTGAAGTATACGACGCAGTTTGTCTGGTGTGACGACTGCCAATAAGCGACGGTTACATGCTCCTGATGTTTGTGTACAAGCTATTTTCTGACTCAAGTCAGGACGATGCTCGATAAACCATAGTGTTCGTTTAGTAAAATCTGGAAATTTCTCTAATACTTCCGGTTCTAAGCTGGCAACGGCAAATAACGGTGCCAGTCCAACGAGCGAACGTACTTTCATTTTAATTTGTTGCCCGTCAGGTAAACGCAGTGCATCGTAGTAAAAACCATCTTCTTCGTCCCATAAAGAAATATTCGCATCGCCAATTCCATCGATTGCATCTGCTATATAAAGAAAATGCTCGAAGAATTTACTTGCTATTGCTTCATAGTTCGAGTCAAAACCTGCTAGTTCTAAAGCTATTGTCAACATATTTAAACAATACATTGCCATCCAGCTTGTACCATCCGACTGATTTAAATGTCCTCCGGTGGGTAATTCAGCGCTGCGGTCAAATACTCCAATGTTATCTAACCCTAAAAAGCCTCCTTGAAATACATTGTTGCCTTCTACGTCTTTCCTGTTTATCCACCATGTAAAGTTTAATAGCAATTTTTGAAAAACGCGCTCTAAAAAGTGTATGTCCGCGTTTCCATACATTGCTTTCTCTATTTCATAGATTTTTAAAGCTGCCCATGCATGAACTGGTGGGTTCACATCGCTAAAAGACCATTCGTAAGCTGGTATCTGTCCGTTCGGATGCATATACCATTCTCTGGTTAATACGTCGAGTTGATATTTTGCAAAGTCGGGGTCAAGCATCGTTAATGGAATTAGATGAAATGCTAAATCCCATGCTGCAAACCACGGATATTCCCATTTATCTGGCATTGAGAAAATATCTTCGTTATATAAATGCTGCCATTCGTGATTTCTTCCAAATTTACGTTCTGGTGGTGGTGGAGAAGTTGGGGCACCCTTAAGCCAATCATGAATAATATAATGATAAAATTGCTTGCTCCATAACATTCCAGCAAATGCCTGACGCTGCACTTCACACATATCCTCAGATATATCATAAGGACAAATGCGATGATAAAATTCGTCTGCTTCTTGTTTACGGACGCTAAATATATGTTCAAATTGGTCTAATAAATCTGGGGTAAATTCTTTACAAAGACATAAACGAATAACTTTAGTTTCGTGAGCAGCAATTGATATTGTGTAGTGTGTAGATGCTTTTGTTCCAATTTGCTCAGGATTAATTGCATTGATTTGGCCATTTATTAAGTAATTATTAATACTATCTTTGACGTAAGGAGAAGCGTTCGGCACTCCATACAAACGTTCTAAATTGGTTTCATTCTCGGTAAAAAGTAGGTTTGGTGTACCATCACAGTAAAGACGCGCGTTTAATTCTGGGTGCAATACTTGGATTATATTAGAGTTAGCAGAATCAACTTTGAGAACTGGCTTTTCTTTAGAAACACCCCATGACCAAGTATTACGAAACCAAAGCGTTGGTAATAAATGTAATGTTTTTGTTTCCGAACCATGATTGGTCATGCTGACTTTAATTAGTATATCCTCCGGCGCCACTTTAGCATATTCCACTAAGACATCATAATAAGCATCGTTATTAAATATACCTGTGTCAATAAGTTCATACTCAGATTCATGCCGACTTCTACGACGATTTTCTTCAACTAGCTGAGTGTAAGGAAAAGCAGACTGGGGATACTTATATAGATATTTCATATAAGCATGAGTTGGTGTATTATCGAGGTAAAAGTAATATTCTTTTACATCTTCACCATGATTACCTTCATTACCTGTTAGACCAAACAAACGCTCTTTAATAATAGGGTCTTCACCATTCCAAAGCGCAATAGCAAAACATAATCTTTGATGATTATCTGATATTCCGGCTATTCCATCCTCTCCCCAACGATAAGCGCGCGAACGTGCATGGTCATGTGGAAAATATTCCCAAGCAATACCATTTGCACTATAGTCTTCTCGCACTGTACCCCATTGACGTTCGCTAACATAAGGACCCCAACGTTTCCAATAAGCTTTGCGTTCACGGTCTTCTGCCAGTCTTAATTCTTCTTCAGTCATGATAATTTTCCTATTGCTCATGATAATTCCGCATTAACCCACCATCTACAACAAAGGTGGCGCCTGTAATATAATCAGCATCAGATGAAGCAAGAAACGCTACCATTGGTGAAATATCTTCTGGTGTACCCAATCTGCCCAGAGGTATATTTTTTGTCAAAGCTTCTAACTTTACTGGGTCATTCAAAAGCTTTGTATTGATGGGAGTCACAATGGCGCCTGGAGCAATATTATTAATAGTGATTCCCAGTGGTCCAAGTTCAACAGCAAGATTTCGGGTCATCATCTTCAACCCACCTTTGCTCATACAATAAGAGGTGAAGTGAGGAAATGCCATTTCTTCATGGGTAGAACTAATATTGATAATCTTACCTGTACGTTTGGCACCGACTAAATACTGCACAAACGCTTGGGTAGTAAACATCGTTCCTTTAAGATTGATATTGAGAACAGTATCATAATCAGCTTCAGTAATCTCCCAGAAATCGGCATTTTTACCATCAACACCCGCATTATTCACCAAAATATCAAGCTTACCAAAATGCTCAATACCTTCTTTCACCAACCTTTGCACATCAGCAACAGAACTTAAATCTGCTTGAACTATCAAACCATTACGTCCTGCTGCTTCAACTTTGCTTAATGTTTCCTTGGCGCCATCTGGATGAGAACGATAGTCAATTACAACATCGGCGCCATGTGAGGCAAGACGAACGGCAATAGCTTGACCAATACCTTGACTACTACCTGTAACTAAAGCAACTTTACCTTCAAGTTTCATTGTTTTATTCCTTTTCAGTGCTTGATTTAATGCTTAACATTCTTAAAAATACTTCGACAGTGATAGCTGTGATAAAGCTTACAAGTTAAAACATCTAATTTTTGTGGTAACAATCGAAACACACCAACAGCTAATAAGGCGCCTAACGGTGGAGCAACAAAATAGAGCCATTGGTCTTTCCATAAACCTGTTACTAACGCAGGTGCAACACTACGAGCAGAATTTAAACTTGTACCAGATATTGGCGCCTCTTGCCATACCATTACCGCAATTAAAAGCCACACCATCAAAGGTGTCCAGCGCATTAAGTAGTCACTGCTAACGAACATAAAAATAGCCAAAACGAGTAAAAAAGTAATAAACACTTCTGCTGCAAACACCGTTACCAAAGAGTAACCTGTACCAGGAAGCGTCATGCCGTTATAAACGCTTTGTGCATAACTTCCCCATAACTTACTAACTAAAGAAGCTCCTATTACTGCTCCGATAAACTGAGCTACTACATAACCGATTAAATCCTGATTATGCATTTTACCATGTGCCCAAAACGCTAATGATAGAGATGGGTTGATATGGGCACCGCTTAGTTTTCCGAATGGTGATATGGCAACTAGTGAACCGCTACCAGCAAATATAAGTCCTGTTATTAGTAATCTTGCGCTGACACTGGGTATTAGTTGCTCCATTGGTAGACCTTTGCCAAAGTTAAATACTATTGCGCTTAGTCCAACAAATATATTAATAGCTGTTCCTATTAGTTCTGCTGTATATTCTCGTTTCCAAATGTGCATAAATGAAATTTCCTTTTTTGTGGAATAGGCATCCCTGCCTGTTCCATAATATACAGGGCAAGTTGCAGCCTGGAAGGCTGCTCCACAAGAGGTTTAATTTGGAGCGAGCATTACTCGACCTGCTCCACCTTTTAGGACTTGTTCATATGCGGTGACTGCTTCTGCTAGGGGATATTCTTTAATTCCTGCTTTTGGTGGTTTGAGTGCATTTGTTTCAAACCCTGGTGTTAGTTCTTTGAGAATGGTAGCACATTCAACTACACCAAGTTTGCGACTGTCAACACCTAATAGTCTTGCTTCGCGATGATAAAAATCGATTAAATCAAAGCTAACTCGGCGCTCCTTGACTGGAGAACTTATTTCTAGTAATCTTCCTTTATGTGCCAATGATTGTATGCAGGGTTCAAACATTGACCCGCCAACTGTGTCTAAAATAACGCTGGCGCCTTCAAAATTTGTTTCTGCCATTACTGCGTCTGGTAAAGTTTCTTCACCTAAGTTGATAATAATATCGGCTCCGTTATGTAATGCTAAGTCATGGTCGCTTTCACGTCGAATTGTACCAATGACTTTGGCGCCTTTCCATTTAGCTATTTGTATTGCAGCACCACCAACTCCACCTGTGGCGCCTATCACTAATACTGTTTCTCCTTTCTCTAATTTTGCTGCGTTAATAATACTTAGATATGCTGTTACATAAGTAACTCCAATTGAGCCTGCTTCTTGCATTGAAAGGTTTTTTGGTTTTGATGCTATTGCTGCTGATGGTACTACTATATATTGGGCGTGGGTACCATCACGAGTAAAACTTATATCTCCTCCTGTTCCCCAAACTTCGGCGCCTACTAATTCGCTTGCTCCTTCTACTATTATTCCCGCAAAGTCTCGTCCTGGTGTACGCGGTAAGGTTGTATTTTCCATGTTTCCCGCTACGTTTTTTACATCACTGGGATTTATTCCTGCTGCATGTACTTCTATAAGTACTTCGTCTTTGGTTATGGTGGGTTTGGATATTTCTTGAATCTGTAGCTGTGATGGGGCGCCGAATTTGTCGAAACGTACTGCTAACATTATATTATCTCCTTGGATGTAGTTTATGTAATGAACCGCAAAGGTCGCAAAGTACGCAAAGGTAAGAAAAGCAAGAAGAGAGATATTAATTATTTTAAGATAGCTGATACGTTAATATCTGTAAGAAGTTGTTCATCTTCTTTTAAACCTGATATTAGTTCTATATTTGTACCATAATCATTTCTTTCTTTGCGTACTTTGCGGTTCGTTACATAAACCTAGTTATTCATCAATAATTTGGGAATGTTCACACCTGCATCTACTGCTAATACATATCGGTGCCGTAACGCTAGTTTAAAAATCCACATATGACCAACCCTAAATACTATAAAAAAATCAATGTTTAAAACCTCTCCCCCTTTCCCATAACAAGAAGGATAGGGGGTTAGGTTTTTCACAGTCAAGTTAAAACAGGCGCCCGTAAAGTTGGTTTTGAGCTATAAATATCGATGATAGAATTGAGCAGATTTAGTGCTTGAGGTTTTGAACGCTGGAAAGAGTTACGTCCAATGATTGAACCAAAACCACCGCCTATATTAATTGCACGAATTTCTTCCAGTATTGCTTGGTCGCTATCAACTACACCACCAGAGAAAATTACTATTCGCCGTCCATTAAAGGTACACTGCACAATATGGCGTACTCTTGCTTCTAAAGTTGAAATTTGAATCTTTTCTTGTTCGTAAACTTTACGCCCTGCTTCCTGTTCTATATGGTCGCTCGGTAATTTAACTTTGATAATATGGGCGCCGAGTTGTGCAGCTATATGAGCAGCATAAGCGGTAACATCAATTGCAGTTTCTCCAGCTTTACTTAATCCTGAACCGCGCGGATACGACCATATAATTACAGCTAAACCGTGACGTTTTGCCTCCTCAGCATAAGCGCGAATTTGTCCATACATTTCGAGTCGATGCTCAGAACCTGGGTAAATTGTAAATCCAATTCCGACACAACCTAAACGCAGTGCATCTTCAACACTTCCAGTTAATGCTTGATGTGGGTCTTTTTCTTCGAGCAACACATCATGGTCGTTAACTTTGAGAATTAAGGGAATTTGTCCTGCAAACTCGCGCGCTCCTGCTTCAAGAAAACCTAAAGGTGCTGCATAAGCATTACACCCAGCTTCGATAGCTAACTCAAAATGATAACGCGGGTCGTAAGCATCAGGGTTTGGGGCAAAGCTACGAGCCGGACCATGCTCAAATCCTTGGTCTACAGGTAAAATTACTAGTTTCCCAGTACCTGCAAGTTTGCCATGATTGAGTAATTGCGCGAGGTTCGTCAGCGTTCCTGGGTTGTCGCTGCCATACCAACTGAGAATCTCCTGTACTCGTTGTGTCATATGATAAACTCCGATTTGATGTAGATGGAAGTGTATGGTGGGCACTGCCCACCTTACTTTGTTGAATGTTCAGATATGGCATTTCTTGCCAGCAATGACGGCAAAACCAATACACTTTTTTCTTTCTAATGTGTTGCAGCAAACGGTTGGAGCAACATGGACAAAGTTGGAAATCCACGTTAGCTCATTACTTTACCGTTGCTAATTTACTTAAAATAAATTGTTCAACTGCGTTAGCAAAACCTTCGTCTTCATAGGAAGTTGTTACATACTGAGCTTGTTTTTGCACTTCAGCACTAGCATTACCCATTGCAATACTCAATCCACTGCGCTTAAACATCGACACATCGTTAGGCATATCACCAATTGTGGCAATTTCTGCTGTTGGTATTGATAGTAACTCTGAAAGTCTATCTACAACTGCACCTTTATTCGCGTGCGGATGTGTAACGTCAAGATAATAAGGTTGAGAGCGCGCGGCAGATACCTGTTCTATATCACTTTCATTGGCAGGCACCTCACAACATACATGTTTACTAAATGCTTGTTGAACATCAGCTTCGCACTTAGCGACAGCTTCAAAATTATCACTTACACCAACAATTTTAACGACGTTATCAAGCAAATATTCATAGCTTTCAACGACAATTGGAGAAAATTTAACTGTTCGTTCTTCACGGTCTACATGTGTACCATGTCGTTCGTGTACATACCAATTATTACCTTTATAAATCCACACATCAAGACCATGAGCGGCAATTAAATCAACAATACGTGATGTAATTGATTGAGGTAAAACATTTTGCTCAATAATTGTCGATTCAGAATTAACATATACCCCGCCATTAAAAGCAGCTATTGGCTCTGTTAATTTTAAACCATCGACAATCATCTTCATTCCCAACGGTGGGCGCCCACTGGTAATTGTAAAGCGAATACCTGCTTCTTTAAGCTTACCCACAGCAGCGATAGCACGCTCTGTTAAGATTTTTTCTTTAGTAACAAGCGTTCCATCAACATCAGCTAATAATAGCGAAATCTTCTGATTCATATATTTTACCATTAACTTATTTGCCATTGACGACCATCACGTTCTAACAACTCATCAGCAGCAACAGGTCCCCATGTACCTGCTGCATAATTAGGAAATTCTTTAGAAGGAGATGCTTGCCAAACATCTAAAATTGGATTAACAACGCTCCAACCTAGTTCTACATTATCGGCTCGTTGAAATAAAGTCGCATCGCCAATCGTACAGTCATATAATAAAGTTTCATAACCTGTAGTTGGCTCTGCACCAAAGTAGTCTGCATAGCAAAAATCCATTTTCACGGCGCCCATTTGCACCGTTGGACCAGGAATTTTGGCGCCGAACTGTAAATTAATAGCTTCGTTTGGCTGAATACGAATTGTGAGAAAATTAGGTGTAAGCGGATTAGTTGAATTACGAAATAGTGAAGATGGTGCTTGCTTGAATTGAATTACTATTTCTGTAACTCGTTTTGGTAGACGCTTTCCTGTACGTAAATAAAATGGTACACCTGCCCATCGCCAGTTATCTATATTTAATTTCAGCGCTGCAAATGTTTCGATACTTGAATCAGAAGCAACACGAGGCTCAGAACGATAAGCTTTCACAATTGCATTATTAACTATTCCTTCGCTGTATTGTCCCCTCACCGTATTTTTTAATACTTCTTCCGGTGTAAAAGGTTGAATTGCTCGCAGTAACTTTGATTTTTCATCACGTACAGCGTCAGCTTCAAATGATACAGGTGCTTCCATACCAATCATTCCGAGTAGCTGGAACAAATGATTTTGCACCATATCTCTGACGGCGCCAGTTTTGTCATAAAAATCACCTCGTAATTCAACACCAACAGTTTCAGCAACAGTTATTTGCACATGGTCAATATAGCGACGATTCCAAATAGGTTCAAATAACCCATTGCCAAAGCGAAACACAAGAATATTTTGAACCGTTTCTTTACCCAAATAATGGTCAATACGGTAAATTTGATTTTCTTTGAGTACGCCTAATATATTATTGTTGAGCTTACGAGCAGACTCTAAATCTCTTCCAAACGGCTTTTCAATGATAACCCGGCGCCATAATGTATTCGTTTCTTGAGTTAATTTAGCATTTCCTAGCTGAGAAATAATGCTACAAAATAACGTTGGCGCCGTTGCAAGATAATATAAATAATTACCTGGAGTATGGTAAGCTTGGTCAACTTGTGTAAGCAGCGCTTGTAACTGAGTATAAAGGTTAGAATCATTAAAATCACCACCAAGATAGTAAATTCGCTGCTCTAACCAGTCCCATAAAGAACTTTCAACAGCAACAGTTGCAAACTCTTGAATATCTTGCCGCAATTTGCTGCGAAACTCATCATGACTCAACTTATCTCGTGAAACACCAACAATAGCAAATTGCTCCGGTAATAACTTATTCCGCACCAAATTATATAATGCCGGAATTAACAAACGTTTAGTTAAATCTCCTCCGGCACCGAATATTACCATTACACAAGGGTCAGCTAACCGAGTTGAATTTACTGGTTTTGTTGGATGTATGGCTGTAATCATTTTTATTACCTAACTGAATAATATTGGCAACGGATAGAACAGATGTAACGGATAGATTATTTTAAATAACAAGATTTTGTTTGAGGATGAGTTATTTTAAATAACAAGATTTTGTTTGTAATTAACAACCTATCCATTACATCCGTTTATCATCCGTTGCCAAGTTCTACATGTCCACCAAATTCAAACCGCATTGCAGAAAGTAGTTTATTAGAAAAATCTCCTTCCCCGCGCGAACTAAATCTTTGGTAAAGTGAAGCGCTTAAAACTGGTACGGGTACTCCTTCATCAATTGCTGCATTAATAGTCCAACGACCCTCACCTGAGTCTGATACATGACCTGCAAATTTTGTTAAATTTGGCTCTGAAACAAGTGCAGTTGCTGTTAAATCTAATAGCCATGATGAAATTACACTGCCACGTCGCCAAACTTCTGCAATATCAGCTAAATTAAAGTCATACTGATAATGCTCGGGATGTTGTAATGGCGCCGTTTCAGCATTAGCATCTCGATTTTGTGTGCCGATATTAGCATGGTGTAGAACGTTTAATCCTTCTGCGTAAGCTGCCATTAGACCATACTCAATACCGTTATGAACCATTTTGACAAAGTGTCCTGCTCCATTAGAACCGCAGTGCAAATAACCTTCTTCGGCAGTACTTGTAACTTGATTTCGTCCAGGTGTACGTGGAGTTGTGCCAATACCAGGAGCAAGCGCTTTAAATATTGGGTCAAGATGTTCTACTACTTCAGAGGCGCCACCAATCATCATACAGTAGCCTCGTTCTAGTCCCCATACACCCCCACTAGTACCAACGTCTACATAATGAATGCCTTTTAGATTAAGTTTTTTCGCACGACGAATATCATCTATATAATATGAATTGCCTCCATCTATAAAAATATCTCCAACGCTAAGTTTATCAACGAGTTCGTCGATTATTTTCTCTGTTGGTTCTCCTGCAGGCACCATTAACCAAATTGCGCGCGGTGTTTCGATTTTTGCGATAAAATCATCTAATGTATAAGCAGCTTTGGCGCCTTCTTCTGCTAGCTGTTTAACTTTTTCTGGCGAACGATTAAAAACTACACAGTCATGACCGTGACGCATTAGGCGCCGTGCTATATTGGCACCCATTCGTCCTAAACCAATAATTCCTAGTTGCATTGTTGTTTCTCCTAGTTGAATTTATTTTCTTGTGGAACAGGCATCCGAGGCTGTTTCATCTCATCTTCAGGGCGGGCAGGGATGCCCGCTCCACAAGACAAGATAAGTTTTTATTTGGAAGTTCCTAATATGATTCTTTTTAGAATCTCTAGTCCAGAAGAGACATCTTGACCTAAATCAACTCTTAAAACTCGGCGCCCACGTTCTGCTAATACTTGAAAATCTCCGCGCGCTTGGGCTGCTTTGACGACACTAAAGCTATATTTTTGTTGCGGAACAGGTAGATTAATTTTATCTGCACAGGTAATTTGCAGAATAACACCGCTGTTTGGCCCACCTTTATATGCTTGTCCAGTGGAGTGTAGAAAGCGTGGTCCAAATCCTAAACAAGTTGCAACTTTTTTTGTATCTCGGATATCTTGACGAATTGCTTGTAGTTGAGAGGTGTTTTCTTCGTTCATTTCAATGTAAGCAAGCAATGCAAAATAATCACCTGCTTGTAAACGGTTCAAATGAGCGCGTAAATATCCACCTAGCGAACGGTCGTGACCAACCATTTGGGCTAGTTGAACTGCATTTTTCTCATCTGTGAACAGTTCTAGACCTGCTTCAATGGTAATCGGGTTTTCTGTTCTAAGTATTCCCGTTTGTTCATATTCTGTAGTGAGTTCGCGCGTCACTATTTTACTTGCTTCGACATCAGGCTGGTTAAAAGCATTTATTCCAATGATTGACCCAGCTACTGCGGTTGCCATTTCCCAACGGAAAAATTCTTGCCCTAATTGATAAATATTATTAACAGAGATTCTTACTACAGGATGACCAGCTTGTTCTAAAGCAGTAACAGCAGCATCTTGATTTGAATCAGGCGCCTCTTCTAAACGAATGTAAGCAAATAAACGGTCTTCACCACAAAGATTGGGTTTTCCTAAAGGTTCACGGTCGATGGGGATGATTCCTTTTCCGTCTTTACCTGTTGATTCAGCTAATAGTTGTTCTAGCCATGCTCCTAAGTCGGTAATTCCTGGTGATGTAATTAATGTAACTTTATCGCGTCCACTATTAGCACAAACACCGAGAATTGCGCCTAAAACAACTCCAGGGTTCAAGCTAGCAGGAACCGAAGACGCGCAGGAATGAACCATCACTTCAGCGTTATCTAAGAAAGACGCTACGTTTACACCCATTGCTGCGGCTGGAACCATGCCAAAGTCAGAAAGTGCAGAATAGCGACCGCCAATACTGCGCGAACCAAAAAAGATATGGCGGAAATTATCGTTTTCTGCTACTTGCTGCATCTTTGAGCCAGCGTCAGTTATGGCAATAAATCTATTACCTGCTTCTTGGGCGCCAAGGCTATGAACAACTTTATCAAAGAAGTACTGCTTGAAAATATTTGGTTCTAGTGTACCTCCTGATTTGCTGGAGACTATAAACAGTGTCTTAGCAATATCAATTTTAGATTCGATTGCTTGAATTTGGGCTGGGTCAGTTGAATCAAGTACTAACAGTTCAGGATAATTATCAATTTTACCAAACGTTAGTTTCATCACTTCTGGGCAAAGCGAAGACCCTCCCATTCCTAGTAGTAGAATATGAGTAAATTTTGAATTGCGTACTTCTTGCGCTAACTGTTTTAGATGGTCGATATGCGCTAATTGGTCATCGGTAATATTTAGCCAACCTAACCATTTACTTTCATCCGTTAGAGTCCATAGCGATGCATCAAGTCCCCATAGGCGCCTAATTTTTCCTGTTGCTTGCCAATCTTGTAGTGAAGCTTGCACTTGATTATTTAAATCATTTGGCAGCGAATAGCTCAGTTTATTGAGTGCATTTCCTAATTTTGCTTCTCGTTTTTTCTCAACAGTACTCAGCAGCGAATCAAATGCTTCAACAAATAAATCCACTCCTTCTTTGAGTAAATTATCAGTTACTTGCTGCATCGAAATACCAAGTTGTTCCAAATTTTGCATAGTAGCGCGCGCATCTTCCACGTCTACAGTTAATTTAGAATTTGCTTGACCGTGGTCGCGAAATGCATCTAGTGTTACAGGTGGAACTGTATTTACCGTATCGGCTCCAATAAGTTCTTCCACATATAAAACATCAGAATAATGAGGGTTTTTAGTACCAGTACTTGCCCATAATAAACGTTGAGATTGGGCGCCGCGTTGTGCTAATTGCTGCCATCGTTCTGATTGATAAATACTTTGATAGCGTTCGTATGTAAGTTTAGCATTAGCAATAGCCACCTGACCTAAACAACTTTTAAGCTGCTGGCGCTTTTGTTCAGACGTAGTATTTTTGACATTAGCCGTAATTAAATTATCAATAGCTGTATCGATACGACTAATAAAGAAACTTGCTACACTTGCCACATTACTAACATCTCCACCAGATGCAGCAAAAGCTTCTAAACCTGATATATAAGCTTCGGCAACTTGTTCGTATGTTTTTTGGAAAAACAATAATGTGACATTAATATTGATACCTTCGCCAATTAATGTCTTGATAGCAGGAATACCCGCAGCAGTAGCAGGAACCTTGACCATTAAATTTGGACGATTTACAGCTTGCCACAGGCGCCGAGCTTCTGCAATCGTTTGCTCAGTATCATTAGATAAATAAGGAGAGACTTCCAAACTCACATAACCATCGCGCTTCTTCGTTCGTTGATAAACAGGTAGTAAAAGGTCTGCTGTAGCTTGAATATCTTCTATTGCCCACTTTTCGTACAGCGACATAGCATCAAGGTCATGTACTTGGTTATTCAAAGCTGAATCATAATCAGTACTACCAGCAATTGCTTTTTGGAAAATAGCAGGATTAGAAGTAACACCCCAAATTTCGCCCGCATCAATCATGTCTTTTAATTCACCACTAGTAATTAAGTTTCGGCGAATATAATCAAGCCAGATAGATTGACCGTAGCTTTGTAATGATTGTAACGAGCTACTTAGTGTTTGTACTGTAACCATAGATTCCTTGCTCCTAGTGTAAAGAAACCGGGTTTCTATAACTGAGTGTACGTACTTACAATATCGCTGTCGCTATACAAATGATTAAATAATAACTTAACTAAAGTACAGTTTATCCCCTAACAATAAGAACGTATAACCAAAAATCAAGCATTTGCACCCCAGGCGCCGTTATATACAGGTAAAAGAAAATACTAATTCTACTGCATTGGCAGCAACCTTTGTTGCTCGATTACCTGATCTTAAGTCTAGTTCCAGAACTACCTGTAGAGAAAGCTGATTATTATTCCCCTAATCAGTATTAAGACTATCTTTCAGGAATGTGACTCTCAATTGGGTTCAGACCTAAACTTATGATTAACTCATAAAATCCATTACTCAGGAGTTTAACGGTGAAAAAAGTTACTATTATTGCTATTGCTATAGGTTGTGTAGCTACAGTTTCTGGACTATCGTTCAAAATAATTAATCCTTATACACAACAGGTTCAAGCTCAGTCGATGAAAGATGTAACAGGGTTGAGCTTCTCGCAGAAAATAGACCTGCTTAATAAAGAAAAAGGTCAGTTTGGCAGTGGAGATGCCTTACGTCGCTTCTTCTTTGGCGATTTACAACCAATCGGAGTACAACCTGGTGGAGCAGGTATGGTTGTAAGCCTATACAACAAAACTAATGATATAACCTTTTCCTACTGTGCCACCTATGACGTGGTTGTGGCAATAAAGAAAGGCAAGATTAATAGTTTTCCTGCTAACGAAGTCAAGTAGACCGAAAGCTATGGGAGGGCGCCTTTGCAGAAATTTCCCTAACAGATGAAACGAACTGACTCATTTACTGGGAGGTGAAATATGAGGGAAACAACAAATACCACAAATAATATTTTTTTGAAGAGTGTAAAGTCTGCAGGGGTAGGCTTTGCGATTAGTACAATATTAAGCGGTGTAATGATTGGTTTACTAAGTCCTAAAGAAAAAGCGGCAAATCGTTGGGGGGTATCAGCTGCTCTTTTGGGGTTAGTTGGGGGAGGGGTAACTGGGTTAATTAAGAAGCAACAGAGCAAGTCTGGTCAGGATAATGAACAGATAGACATAGATAATTTCCTACAAGCTGATTACAAATAAATATTAGGTAATAATCTATATAAAAATTGAACTCGACTATAGACGCGCGATTAAAACGTATCTAAAAATTAATCTTAGGGCAAGAATAATAGTAGTACTTGCGTGCGTGTTGAGTGAAGAGGCGGAGAATAAGAACTTACCAATTTTAAACTATTTAATTATATAATTAAATAACATATAAAAATATTAAATAATCTCTTTAACTAATACTTTTATACTCAAGGTAAGTGTGAGGCTATGGTGCTTGTGCCATAGACGAGCGGGCACCCCGAATCACGCACAAATTTACACTTATTCATATTAAATAGTAGCAGGTTGTAAAAAAATATCTTTTATTTAAAAATAATAATGTTATTATCTGAAGAACGAATATGTAGAAGGGCGTATGGTAAATATACTTGATACTGCTGGTTTGTGTAATTAAATTTTTAGTGTAAAAAAATTGCTAAAGTATGATGGACAGAATGTGTTTATTACTGCACAGTCCGGAAGGACTGTGCCACATTTAAAATTATTAGGTAAATAATCCTGGTAACTCTTGGGTATTTTCTGCTACTGCTCCTTGTAAGTCATTTGGATTTAACCCTAATGATTTCAAGGCAGTAACGGCAATTTGAGTTGTATTTACGCGGTCTGTTTGTTTGGTTCCTCTTACATCATTAGGTACATTACCACCTACAACTAACGCGACATGAGTATCATCTTCAGAAAAACCACCGTGTTCCGCGCGCTTGGTTGAAGTTGCAGGGTTGCCTACAATAACATATCCAGGTTTGAGTTTAACAATTAAATCAGGTGTTCGTCCATCACTCGGATTTCCAAAACCTGCTTTTTGTAAATCATCTCCTGCATAAACTTCGTCAATTCCTGAATTTGAATTTATTTTTTTTACAATGTTCAGAACTTCAACTGCATCACTTGCTTGTTGTTGATTATCAAGCCATAGTAACGCGACATCATCTTGTGTAGCTTGAGCAACTTGAATTCCAACACTTTCCAAAGCTTTTGTATAGGTATCATCTTTAATTAGTGTTGCTGAACCTAAACGAGGGTTTTGTCCGTGTTTTGCTGTCACTACCACCAAAGTTGAATCGAGTAATCCTTGTTGTTTCAAAGCATCAAGAAGTTTGCCAACACTTTCGTCAGTATGTTTAAGCGCATCTTCTAACTCTGCTGACGGTGTACCATCAGCAGCAATACCACCATTTATGTCTTTTTGAGCAACGCTTAGTGCTTGGAAGTTCATTCCAAATATTGCGGGTACTGCTGAAGAGGAAGTACCTAGCGAGTTCAAACCGTTAATTTCGTTACTCACTGCGTTTACTTTCAAGTCGTCGTAAAGCTTAGTTGTTGTTACACTGCTTGTAACTCCTTTGAATGTAATTTTACTTGGGTCTTTAGCAGTTGATGCATCAACTAATTTACCATCTTCTATTGCTACTTTTGCGGCAATTTCTGGTGAGTAATAGTCGCCAACAGCTTTACCACTCTTCGCGTTCAGAATATCATAGGCGCCGGAGTGCTTTTCCGAGTAAGCTGTATATAAACCTGCGGATGACGCTACATCAAAAATCGTATTTACATTAACATAGTCGTGGGGAAAAACTGGATTGCCTTGTGCATCCACTGGTAGTTTCGAGACATCAATACTACCTACACCGTAATCACCACCACCACTGAGCAAATCGGGATTTTTGTCAATACTTTCATCAAATAATACTTCTGTGCCTAATGTATTACTACCAGGCGCCTTTAAATTGCGGTCATAGCTATCATCATAGTAAACTCCCGTCGTCTTAGGTGTGGCACCTGTAAAATAAGCTAAAGTACCTGGGAAAGAATCCGAAGGAACTGTTGTATAAGCGTTGGTAAAGGTAACACCACTATTTTCTAACCTTAAGATATTTGGGATATCTTTTTGTAAATTCGGGTCAGCCAAATCTGCAGCGCGTAGTCCATCTATCGAAAGTATTAATACATGCTTTTCACCTGTATCTAACCCAACGGTACGACCAGAAAAACCTGCTGCATCAAAGTACTTAGTATCACCAACTTGTTGATAATTTAAGTAAGTCTTAGTTCCATTTGCAGTTGGGTCAGAAGCAAGAACACCTTTGGTAAAGTCAACGTTATCAGGGTTTCCAACCAAAGCTTCGCTAGCAACCCGACCAACTAAGTCACCATTGCTAGGAATATTAAACCCTAAAATATTTGCTAAAGTTACCGCAACATCCGCGTTACTAACAGGCGCCAAGTCGGTATAGTTACTCTTGAAGTCGGGACCAATCGCCAACATATTATTGTAGGTGTCACCGCGTCCGAAACTACCATGCATTCCCTGTCCTTGCTGCAAACCAGTATCAGCTATTTCGACTTCGGAATTAACTGGGTCATTTGGATTAGTCGCAAAAGTCCTAAAATTCAATACAATTGATGGAGTAGGTGTTTGTGCTGAACCTTTCAAGTTAATCGAACTTAGAGGTAATGCTCCAGGAATGGCGCCAAAATCATCATTGACAAACAACCCACTCGTATAATCTTGCTTCGAGAGGAAGTCTACAACTTTCTTAACTGTCTCAACATTATTATCTGGAACATAAATTAAGTCTGAACCACCGTTTGCTGCAACAATAACTTTTGCATCAGGTTGAGCAAGTATTTGACCACTACCACCAATCAAACCGTTACCAGCAGATGGTCGCTGTCCTTGAGTCGGGTCAACAGCTTTGTAAGCAACTTTGTTGCCACTACTGTCTGTTACAGCTGTATCTGGGTCATATAACGTCAATCCTAAATCATGAGCAATATCAATTGCTACGAAACCTGGTGGTAAGAATCCGGGATTCACTCCTGAAAAAGTTAGTGATGACGCATAGTCTTTAACTACATTACCTTGAGTATCAACTGGACTTTTACTTATAGTAGAAAAACCGTGGTCTGAAGTGATAAATATATCAGTGTTATCGTACAGACTGCTACCGTCAGCTAGTTTCTGAGATTTGAGTTCAGCAATAATTTGTGCCAGGTTATTATCAGCATTCTTGATTGCAGCTTTAGAAGTTGCTCCGTTAATTCCCGGTGTCAAGCTGTTAAGACTATCACCTTGGTTATGTTGTGTTCCATCTGGGTCGCGCGACCAATACACCATTGCGAATGGTTTATCACTGCTAGCATAATCGGCGCCAAACTGCGGTAAAATCGCCTTGGTTATCGCGTCAGTGAAGTATTGCTGTTGAACATAGTTTGCTGCTTGAGTGCCAGGAGTTGTGTTATTACCAGAAAAACCATTATTTAATGGTGTTCCTGCGGTTACTCCGTTACTTCTGTCAGGAGCAGTGGCGCCAACTCCAGCAGTAACAAGGCGCCCAATAACATCCTGTGATAAAGGAACTCCCCCTGTTTTACCTGTAGAGTCGTCGATGATGATTGTTTGTGGAGGTGGAACAGTACCTGTACTTGGGTCACGAGTACCTTGACTAACATCTTGAATTAATGTCGGTCCAAGTTTACCGACGGCAGCAGTATTGTATCCATTGTTGCGCGCGAATTGAAGTAAAGTTTCTTCATTGAGGAAGTTGTAAAAGCTGAATGTATCAGGGTCAGAAGTGTCGTAGTTACCTCGGAATTGAGCATTTAAATCTGCAAGAACAGCATCATTTTCAATAAAGGGTGTCGGACTACCATTTGCGCTGTTGACAGGAAACCCTGTGTAGATAGTGTTACTAAAATCTCCTGTATCACCAAGATAATGTCCGGTAGCTATCGCTGACGCATTTGGAGTTGTAAAAGTTGGAAACAGCGAATGACTGTTAACAAAATCAACTCCTTCTGAGCGAATGCTAGAAAGGGTCGGAGCATCTTCTGGGTTTACTGAACCCCGACGTAAACCATCAGCAACAAAGATAAGAACATTTCGACCTTGGCTACTTTTTCCGGTTAATGATTGTTGGTCAGAAAGAGTATTTAAATCAGTACTTGTAATAGAACTGCTATTAAGACTAGTTGTAAGAGAATTCTTGTCTAATGTACTCAAATCATTATTTGCCATTTGTTTATTACTCCAAAGATTTTAATTACAATGTACACAATCAACTGGAATCTGAGTTAAGATACAAATCTATTTAATCCTACAAACCGGGTTTATGGTTTTAGGAATACGCACAATTATTCAGAAAATAGAAGCACATAGTATTTGACCTCTAAATTCTGCTTTATTAATTTAGTATTTGATTGTTCTATATATTATCCAATAGAATCTCTAGCTATAAATTAATACATTACTGTAATTTTGTTGGTTAAATGAAGATTAAAATTTTTTTAATAGAGTGATAATCAAAATCTTTTACATAAATTGATGCAGCCTGACGAGTCAATCTTTTGAATCTAAAAAAATTGATATCTTATGAGATGCAACTTTTAGACACAAATTCTTCATATGCATGACATACGAACGTCATAAATATGTTGTATGTACTAGAAATTATATGACTAATAAAAGTAATCTTTTCGAGTTATTTACTTTTAGCATTTAAAGTAAATGAAAAGTAATGGAATTGAGCAGGTTGAATGCTTGAGTTTTTGAACGCTGGAAAGAGTTACGTCCAATAGTTGAGCCAAAGCGAACAATTATACGATAAAGACCGTGTTGAGATAGTACCTCAGTTTCAAATCAATGACCCATTTGTATATCAAGCGGGGTTACTTCTTCGGTCTGAGTTAATTGAAACTATATATACACCTTACATTGAATCTATTATAAATACTTTAATAATGCATTTGTTACGACATTATGCGGTGCGAGCAGTTGTTATACCAGAGTATAAAGGTGGCTTATCTAGACAAAGATTAAAATAAACTCTTGAATTTATCGACAATAACCCTGAACAACAGTTAAGCGTTGAAGAAATTGCAGCTTTTACAAATACGAGTACTTTTCACTTCATCCGAGTTATTTAAACAATCTCTTGGAATTACGCCACATCAATATATTACTCAACGGCGCCTCGAACTAGCCAAGCATTTACTAGCAAAATCCGATTTAACAATTCTTGAAATTGCGGTTCGTACAGGATTTAATAGTCAATCAAGATTTTCATCTGTTTTTCGTCAGCACTTTAATATTACACCAAGCGAATATAAAACTATAAAAAATAATAATATATCTTAATATTATTTTAAATATAGTTAAAGAACTTAATATTAGTGTAATAATTATTAACAAAGCAAGAATTTAATAGACACGCATAAGCGTTTAAATCTAAAATTTGAACTAAGATTTGAATAAACAACAAGTAAACTCAACTTCTCAAGCAAGTCGGCTTTCTCTTGGGGTTTTGTGAAAATAAAGGTTGACTATATGAATGTTCTACAGCGCTTTCTTTTATGTATTTCGAGTTGCATAGTATGTTTTAGCGTTGAAAGTGTATTTAGCAATGCTTCAATAGCTGCAACTAAGATTGCGGTAAGGTATGGAATATTAGAACAGTCCGTCAACGTTGCTGATATACGTCAGTACGCAGAAACTCACAAAGCGTCTTCTGATTTACAATCTTTTTTAAATTATCTTGATTCCAAGACACAAAAACAGCTTTACGATGCTCTGCAAGTTAAGATGTATTTAAATATTGCAGCGTTAGACAAAACGCTTAATACCAAACCTGCCCAACAGTTACTTTCCACTATAAATGCTGGTATCGCGCGTCGTGACAATGCAGGAATACAAGCGTTACGTGGTGCAATTGTACTAGCAAGTGCCTCAAAAGAAGGTTTAGGAATTGTTAATTTTTTGGAAGCATATCCAAGCGATAAGCTAGTTATTGATGTTCCAGCAGCGTTAGAAATAGCTTCTCAAGCAGAAAGTTTATTCTCTGCTGACATTACACCTGGTCAAGATAACCTTAGTGCTAGTCCCGTATGGCAAGCAGAAGTACAATATCAAATATTTGCCAGTCGAAATAAACAATTTTCTGGTTGTTTATTTGGAGACTCAGTATCTGCGGAACTAGGAAACTCACTAGGTGAAGGCAATTTTAATTTCGCGTTGAACGGTTTAAGCGCAATTACCCTATCACAACAGTTACAGTTATTGGCGCCAGCAGGGGTAAAATGCCATAAGGTAGCAATTGCAGTTGGTGGAAATGATGCTTGGTACAAACTTAGCGATGACACATTTACAAAAAACCTGCGTTCTTCAATAGCAACAGCACGACAAATGGGAGCTAAAGAAATTTTTCTTATCCCTGGTTTTTACTCCACAGACGCAGCGAGTCAAGACCCAACGATATCAGCTACAAACCCTGAAGTAGACAAAATCAATATTTTAATTAACCAAGTTGCTACTCAAGAGAATATACCAGTTATCGCAAAAGATTTACAAGTATTGAATCAAAATAACGCCTTAAAACAAGAGTATAGCAGTAACGACGGCGCCCATTTAAACGACGAGGGCATCAAAATTTATCGTCAAGCCTTATCTAAAATTTTATAACTCTTACTCTCTTCCTTTGCGCCCTTCGCGTTCTTTGCGGTTCGTTATATAACCATCAAAGTATCAAATTTTCGGAGAACTGAGGGCGCCGATTAACAAAAGCGGCCAAGGTACTTTAATATCGGGTATGAAAGAAGAGTATTTTCTCAAAGCAGGCAATGCAGATGGTAATGCAAACCGCAAAGAACGCAGTGAGACAGGACGGTTTCCATCTTTATCTAAAATTCCATGTGACGAAGCAAGTTCAGCGACAATTTGCACTTTTCCTGTACGACGCATAATATTTGCTGATGACTCACCAGTCAAGTAAGCAATAACTCGTCCTGTTAATAAAGGAGTTTCCCAGTTATAGCGCTCACTAAATATTGATTTCATCGGGTCATTACTATCTTGTTCATTAAATTTATCGGCTAAACTAGAAAAATGCTCAGTTCCAACAATACCAGGCCATATAGATACAGAAGCAACGTTATGAGGCTTTAATTCAACAGCCATATCTGCCGCTAATCTATCACATGCAGCTTTCCCGGCGCCGTAAGCAACACCAAAAATATATGATAGCCCACCCCAAGAGGAGATAGTACTAATTAGTCCATGTTTACGCTTGGTCATCATTTGAGCAGCAAAAACACTTGCTACATAATGACTACGAAGACCAACATTATTACTAGCATCCCAAAGACTAGTTTCGTTTTCCCAGAAAGGTTTGCCGTTAGCATCTGTTAATGCTTTAACACCTGAGTACGCATTATTTACAAGTAAGTCAAGCTGGCCATACTGTTCATCTTGAATACGCTCAAACAAT
The DNA here is from genome assembly GCF_059640475.1 of Calothrix sp. CBUCES-K 9914. NCBI lineage: Bacteria > Bacillati > Cyanobacteriota > Cyanophyceae > Nostocales > Calotrichaceae > Calothrix > Calothrix sp. CBUCES-K 9914. The sequence continues at coordinate 15,011 of NZ_JBXXZH010000043.1, read as the reverse complement.
AAACGTACTTGTTGATCATCGCTATGGTCTACCTGGACAGGAATACATATACCACCAGCTTCTTCTACTGCAACTTTTGTATCATTTAAACTACCCGAACTACCACTGGTTGATTCAAGGCTACGTCCTGTAATATAAACAGTGGCGCCTGCTTCACCAAGACCAACGGCAATACCTTTACCTATACCCCGTGTGGCGCCAGTAACTAATACCACTTTACCTTCAAGATTAGCCATAGCTGTTTGTAATTATTTATAAATTATCAAGAATATTACTTCAAGGTTACATTAAAATTGAACAATATTCATAAGATTCCCAACTTATTTAAGAAGTCTGGAATATAAAACATGGGTTCATCACTTAACCAAAATGACTAAGACATTAAATCAATCCAAAGGCAGAAATAATCAAAAACGCCATAAATTTTTTCTAAACCCTTACTCAGATTGTGCATTTACCAAATGCCCCAAATGCGATACCAAAACGAAAGTGCGTAAATTTCCCTTGGTAATTCACATCGAACCACAGCAAATGTTTATACTAAACAAACAATGTAAATATTGTCCATATTGCGACCTAATTATTGCCAAACAGCAAGAATTAGAATCACTTATGGCAATGGCGATGATTCAATCGAATCCAGATATAATTGGCAACAAATATTTAGTCATGGGAATAATTGACAGAAACGACTGGAAGGAAGGTAGTCAAGATAAACTTTCTTCCTCTGATATAGTAAAACGCATGTACGTTTTTAAAGATATCTGGAACTTTGAAGTCATTCCCGCAGGATGGTATCCCGCATCTAAATCATAGTTTTTGTAGAAACTGGTAGCTAAAATAAGCTCAACACAGTACAATAGTTCTTAATTCAAGACAATAGTTTGGCGCCAAACATCAATCTTTATTTACTTGAACAACGGAGGTGTTGTGCGTGCAGTTAGAGCAGCTTTTGGATGTACTTCATTATACTCAATCGTCAAATTATTATAGTACTAACGCTCACCGTAACCCATTAACAGAGCATATATATCGTGCTGCGAAAAAAGCAGGTGTACAAGGAACTTACGTAATTCATACTAGCCCTTCTAGCAATAATATTTTGCCAGTTCGACCTGTCGTATATGTAGCATCAGCACAAACAGTAGAAGCTGCAAGAGCAATACACTATAAGGTTTGGAACCTTGGTACTGTACCTTTTTTATTAATACTTCTTCCAAACCACATTAGAGTATATACAGGTTTTGCTTACTCTCAACATAATGAAAATGATGGTTTAATAGATTTAGTAGACCTGAATCTTACAGATATTAGAAGCAAACTGGGTTATATTTTTGCTTTGCCAATAGACTCAGGTACTACTTGGAAAAGCCAAGCAAAGCATCTTGTTCCTGAGAAACGTGTCAACATACATTTACTCAACAATCTTAAAAAGTTAGCAGAGTATTTGCTTAATCAGGGTTTACACTTTTCTGTTGCTCACTCTTTAATAGGAAAATACCTTTATATCTGTTGCCTTCGCGACCGAGAAATTTTATCTAGCAATTGGTTAACAGAAAATGATATAAACTTACAAAGCGTACTCAGTAGTAACGCGACTGTATCAGGTTTAGATAAATTTATTAAAGTATTGGAAAAACGCTTTAGTCGTGATATATTTCCCTTTCCATTACAAGGTTGTGATGCAATTACTGATGAAATAGTATCATTGGTAGCTAGTGTTTTTAACAAAGATGAGCGAGTAGTAAATCAATTACATTTAGATTTTACTGCTTACGACTTTTCTTATATCCCTGCTGAGATATTATCATCAATTTATGAGCAGTTGCTTAATCTACAACCAAATGTACTTCAGGAAAAAACAGTTTACACTCCTGAAGTGTTAGCTGACTATTTATTATATGAGATAAACCAAAGCAGACCTTTATTCACAGGAATGAAAATCCTTGACCCATGCTGTAGTTGTGGGACATTTTTAGTTTTGGCTTATCGTAGATTAATTGAAATGGAACTAGTACATAGTTCCAATGGTAAAGTAAGCTTTGGGCGCCTCAATGATATACTTATTGAGAGTATATATGGCTTCGAGCAAAATTGCGATGCTTTTTACGTAGCTGAATTTAGCTTGCTTTTAACAATGCTCGATTATATTGAGCCTAAAGAATTACATAATCATCAAGACTTTAAATTTCCGCTTTTGCACAATCATCAAATATTTGAATCGAATTTATCTCAAACTAAGCAGAAATTTAACTGGATAGTTGGAAATTTTTATATAATAAACTTAAAATCAAGCACAAGCAATGAAAACTTGCTTAATTCGATTACAGAATTGTTGCAACCAGATGGTTACGCAGGTTTGATTATACATACAGAAAGCTTGTTGAATCATGAGTTTAAAGAATACCGCAGACAGTTTTTTCATAAAAATGAAGTTGCGAGAATTACCAATTTTACCAATTTAGCTGATATTCTTTTTCATGAGAGCTTGGCGCCTGTTTCAACTATAGTATATACCAAGGCAAAGGCAGAAAGAGAAAAGCCTGAAATTATTCACTTTGCTCCTTCGGTTATTAATCAAATTCATAATTTAGCTTGGATGATAACTATTAATGCCAATGAGATACAACTAGTTTCACCTGATGAAGCAGAAACAGGAGAAGCTATTGTATGGAAGTTAGCTTTATGGGGTAGTTACAGAGATAAGCGTACTATAAAACGTTTAAACCGAGTATTCAATACTAATTTAGGTGCTTTAGCTGAACAAAAAAACTGGCGCCTTAACCGAGAAGGAGTATTTAGAATCACTGCACACAAGTGCTTTACTATACCAGAGCCTCTATTTACTATTTCTCGTTCTGAAGAAGACACAAGCTATGTACACGCTATTTCTATTTGTTTTAACTCTTATATTAGTGAATATTATCACTTTTTTCAAAGTAGGCAATGGAATGTAGTTAATAATAGTATTTTTATCGGAGAGATTCAGAACATCTCCGTTCCGGCTTTATCTGTAAACCAAGTAGTCGAAATATCTAGACTACAGGAAATACCAGAAGCATTAGAAATTAGTACAGAAGCTCAAGAAATACTCGATAAAGAAATTGAAAAAATTTTAAACATTCCTCGGAACATCAGTATTATTGCCAAAGACTTTATCAATGTTAGGTGTAAACTTAACAAAACTAAAGTTATCACAGCAACTCAACCACCAACAGAACATAATTTAGTAGAATATGGAGAGTGTCTAGCAAGAGAACTTGATGAATTTGTTCAAGGTAGTGGCATACGTCATAAAATATCAATAGTAAATTCCGATAGCTTTACAATTTGCACGGTAGAAATAACCAAATCAAGTAACCCTATAGATATTACGGTTACAACTGTTACAGGTCATAACAATTATTATTCTCTTTTAAAAAATATTCAGCAAGAATCTAGATATAAGTTTAACCAATGGCTGTATACTCAATGTGGAATTTATATTTTAGATGGCGCCAAAATTCATATATGTAAAGCTTCACGTCTAATTGATTGGACACAAACGCAAGCTTTAAATGATTCTGACGACATAATAGCGCAATTGCTAACAACTAAGAGTAAAAACAATGAAGTATTGCTTGAGGGTGTGGGATAACTAATTAATGACGCAAGATAATATAAGTGATGACTGGGTAGATTTGTATAATAATTTTTTCCGTAGAGACGCACATCAATTACTCGCTTGGGGATATGAGGATGCTCGACATAAAATTGAAGCGGATAATGAAGAAACAGATATTACAGGTTTTATCGCAGAAAAAATAGAGAACAGACTCGATGACCCAAATACTCCATCTCGATTTGACAGATATTTTTTAGGTGAAGACAAACCAATACCCGGAGAAGGACGTACTGGAAAATCAAGACGAAGACTCGACCTAGTTATTGAATGCAGTATAGTCAAACCACGTCCCAAGTACATATTTGAAGCAAAACGACTTAGTAAGGGTAAAGTGACTATAGGTGATTACACAGGAGAGGAAGGATTACAACGGTACGTATACGGAAAATACGCTTCGCAATATCCTGAAGCTGCTATGATTGGGTACGTACAGAGTGATAACTGTGACTATTGGTTAAATGAGTTGCAAAGGAAGTTTGATACAGATTCTAGTAATAGCTTATATATAAAAAAAACCTTAATAAAGGTGGAAGTAATATCCTTTCTAAACAATGAATGGGTTAGCGAACACGACCGCACAACTGGCAAAGTCATTGTTGTGTTTCATATTTTCCTTGACTGCTGTACTATTTCTTTATAAGTACAAACAGCCAAAAACTCGCACCAATGGTGCGAGAATTGAACTTTTTATTACATTCCAGTTTCACTTAAAACCGATTTTAGGTATTGATTTACTTAAATCAAACAAATTTTGTGCGCGCAACTAGAGCAAGTCTTAAGTGTAATTCATAACACCCAATCCTTAACCGATGTCTAGAAAAAGCCTGCTAGACAAGAATTTCAGGCTTCTAGAGCGCCAGTCCGGTAGAAGTAGTTGACATAATAATCAGATTATGCACATGGTTATAATCGAACATTAAGGCGCCGATTTTTAGATGTGAAGGCTAAATCAGGGTAAATTATTTAATACAAAAACAAGCGTTTTGCCCTAACGCACAAATCAACACTTTCGTCAATATATATTACTGGACTGGCGCTCTAGGTGTGCTTGAAGTAGGGGAGGAATAAGACTTTGTGATTTTCGTCTATTTTTTGGGAAGACTAAGCTTATATTCCTTATAAAATTATAAATCTTAAACATATGGACTGGACAGTTCTCCTAAAATCACAGCAAATTGATTTTATTGAAAGATTGAAGTCAGGGCGCTTACTGCATTCCGAGCTAGAAGGAAGGCATAGCGAGTTAACTATAATATCAGGAGATAAGTTAAATCAATTAAGGAACTTTTGCTGGGAGATGGTTAGAAAATATAAACCAGATGACCCAAGAAAATATTTTATAAACAATATGAAGGGTAAACTAGGCGAGGAAGTTATTAAAGCTCGCTTAGGTAATTTCGTGACTGAAGTAGACTACGAAAAAAAAGTTGGTGGTGACGGTAAAATTGATTTTTATTTGACTTCTGAGCCTTCTGTCGGTATTCAAGTTAAGGCACGTTATGGAGATATTGATACTGTTCAATGGTCGATTAGTAAACAAGAAATAGAAAAAAATGCTGTATTGGTATGTGTTTTAATTCAGGAAGAAGTCAATGAGGCACAAACCAATTACAGTTTAGTATTTGCTGGTTTTATACCAACAATGATTCTTAAAAATCAAAATAAAACTTCAGTACAGATAAATGAGTTACTTTATTGTAGTGGTTTACAGAGCTTTCTAGAATACTATATGAAACTATTAAAAAATAATTGTGTAAAGTTAACAAATGAGTGTAAAAATGGGGAAATAGAAAACAATCTTGCTATAAAAAAAAAATAATGATTATACTGAATCTCAATTCATAAGTTTAGCTAATGAATACTTTAATCTAGCTAATTCTTATCATCAAAATTCTCATTATGTCAATGCAATAGCTTATTACACTCAAGTATTAAAATTAAATCCATATTTTGTGGAAGCATATTTCAGTAGAGGAATAGCTTTTAATAATCTCGGGAAATATCAAGAAGCTATCGCTGATTTTGATAAAGTTATAAAAATTAAACCGAGTGAATTTAGGGGATACAATAGTAGAGGTATTAGTCGCTTGTATTTAAATGACAAGCAGGGAGCAGCAAATGATTTTAATATAGCTGTCAACATTATAAAGAATACAGCAGCAGAAATTTATTATAACCGAGGTTATATCTTTTATTGTATTGGAAAAATTAAAGAAGCAATAGATAATTTTAATGAATCAATAAATATGAACAGAGGTTACTACTTACCATATTTAATTAGAGGAAATTGCCGTTCAATAATAAAAGATAAAGAGGGAGCAATTAAAGATTATACAATAACTGTAAGAATGAATCCAAAATGTGATGAAGCATATTTTTATTTGGGATTAAATTCTGAAGAAAGTGGAAATTTAAACAGAGCAATAACTTATTATAATGCTGCAATTGCAACTAATAATAATAATGATAAATATTACTTGCATCGTGGTAATATTCGTTACAAAATGAGAGACAATAATGGTGCAATCGCGGATTATACAAGTGCTATAAATATTAACCCTAGTCTAGATGTTGCATTTAGTAAACGTGGTACTGCTCGTTATAAACTTACAGATAAAAACGGTGCAGTCGAAGATTATACTCAAGCAATAAGTATTAACCCTAAAGACTTTACAAGTTATTTTAACCGAAGTATTGCTCGTTATGAGTTAGGAGATAAACAGGGATCTATCAAAGACTATAACCAAGCATGTAGTATTAATCCACAAATAGTTAAATCAAAAAAGGTCAATCAAATGGGAGAAATTCTTTTTTCAAAAAATGTCTCCCTTGCAATGCTTGCTGATAGTTATCAAGAACATGAAACTGAATTTGAAGAATTATCGTATGCGGATGATGACGATGGTGATGATGATTTTTTTTCAAATCATATGTCTTTAGAAGATTACGATGAACGTTCTCTAGATTACGGATATTTGGAAGATTTAACAGGTAAAGAATATGATGATTATTTTAATTAAATTTTTACATTTACAGCAAATATTAGGTACATAAGGTACATATATAATTTCCAAAACCTTGTAGAGACGTGATTAAATCGCGTCTCTACATAAATTCTGAGGGCAGGCACCAATATTTAAAATCTCTCCTCTGTGTACTCTGTGTCTCTGTGGTAAATAAAAATATATCATTGCACAGGCAAGATGCCTGTGCTACGGGTTTACAACCTTGGGTCTACAGGTTCACTCTCTAAAGCTAAAATTCCAAATACACATTCATGTATTCTTCGTAATGGTTGATGTGAGACAAACCTTTCCAAAGATTCTACACCGAGTGCGAATTCGCGCATTGCTAACGAACGTTTATGAGATAATCCTCTTTGACGCAAGCGATTTAAGTTTTCTGGACTAGTATATTCGGCGCCATAAATAATCCGTAAATATTCCTGTCCACGACATTTAACGGCTGGTTGAATAATACCACGATTACCTTTAACTATATAATCCATTGGCTTAACTACCATACCCTCACCACCAGCAATAGTCATTTGCTCCCACCAATGAATACCTTCAGCTTGGCTACTAGGGTTAGTTAAATCAATGACTTTATAATTGGTAGCTAATAATATGGGGTTATATGAGGCAATTTTGGCAATTTCTTCCATATGCCAACGATGGGTTTTGTCGGTATGTACGGCGCCTTCTGTTGCTAGTATATGAAACGGCGCCAGTTTGATATCAGAAATATCGTTGACATCCCAGCAATAGCGACGGTAAGCATCAGTATATAAATTAGCCATTTGTGCGCGCTGTGTAAATGCAGTTAATTGGGCACCAACATCAACTCCTCGCACGCTAGCTTTTTCTAACATCGCAACTGCATCAGCAAGTCCGGTGCGCGATGATACACCAACGGGAGCATACTGATTTTGTAATAACGCTTGAGCTTTTGCTGACCAAGGCATAAGCTCACAGTCGAGACATACCCAGTCGGTATTAAATGTTTCCCAAAAATTACTTGTAGATAAAGCTTGATTGATTTTGGCAATAAACTCAGTTTCTAAAGCTTGATTATCAAAAAACTTTCTGCCTGTACGAGTGTAACAAATACCAATACCTTCTCCGACAATACCAAACCGCTTTCTTACTGCATCTTCGTCACGGCAAACTATGACAACCGCGCGCGAACCCATATGTTTTTCTTCACAGACTACCTCGTTAATACCTTGACTTTGGTAATATGCAAAAGCTTCTTGAGGATGTTCTAAATATCCAGGTAACTTTGAAGTCTCTACAGGTGACATTGTAGGAGGTAAGTAAATTAGCCACTTGGGGTTAGCAGCAAACCGACTCATAACTTCGAGTGCCGCAATCGCGTTTTCTTCCCGAATCGTTATATTATTTTGCAAGCGCACATTAATAATGCGTTTACCCAACACATCATCAACATTTAACACATCATCATGTTCCTGCTGTGCTGAGTGCTGAGTGCTGAGTGCTGAGTGCTGAGTGAGGGGTTTGATAGGTTCGCAATAAACCCTAGCAGCAGGTACACTAACTAATTCCCTTTCGGGATAGCGCAAAGCTGTTAACTTCCCACCGAATACACAACCTGTATCTATATCTATTGTATTATTCAACCATTCGGCTTCTGGTACTGGTGTATGTCCATAAACAACCATTGCATCACCTCGATACTCACCTGCCCAGTTAAAACGTACAGGTAAACCAAATTCATCTATTTCCCCTGTAGTGTCACCATACAATGCAAACTCACGCACGGCGCCACTTCCTCGTCCTTGCATTTCGCGCTTCATTCCTGCATGTGCGACTACTAGTTGTCCACCATCTAAAACATAGTGACTTACTAATGAGTCGATAAATTCGCGTAGGTCTTTAATAAAATCTTCGCGGGTATCTTCAGGTAGTGCGTCTATTTCTGCTAGTGTTTGCTCTAACCCATGATTAACTCGAACGTTTTTACCACGAAGTTTTCGCAGTAGTTTATGTTCGTGGTTGCCTGGAACGCATAAAGCTGTACCTGAGTTAACCATCTTGCGAACCAGGTTTACTGTATCTAATATACGGGCGCCTCTATCTACTAGGTCTCCAAGAAATACTGCTTTGCGTCCTTCTGGGTGATAGTAGTGTTCTCCTTTTTGATAACCAAGTTTTTCTAGCAGTAATTCTAGTTCGTCGCAGCAACCGTGGATGTCGCCAATAATATCAAATGGACCGCGTTCGTGTTTACGGTTGTTCCACAATGGTTGACGTTCTATTTCTAGGTTGTTAATGTCTTCTAGGGAATTTAAAACATGAACGTATCGAAATCCTTCTTTTTCTAGTCCGCGCAAGCTTCGACGCAGTGCTTGTGTATGTCGTTTGACTACATGGGCGCCAAATTGCCTGTCTGGACGCTGTTGGTTACGTTCGTGACAAAGTTGTTCGGGAAGGTTGAGGACTATAGCTACGGGTAATACGTGATATTCCCGTGCCATTTTTATATATTCTTTGCGGTCTTCGGGTTGGACGTTGGTGGCATCTATGACTGTTAGTTTTCCAGTTGCTAATCGTTTGGTGGCGATGTAATGTAGTACGTCAAATGCGTCGTGTGATGCTTTTTGGTCGTTTTCGTCGTCTGATACTAGTCCTCGACAAAAGTCTGAGGAGAGGATTTCGTATTGTTGGAAGTGTTTGCGCGCGAATGTTGATTTGCCGGAACCAGAGGCGCCGATGAGTATTACTAGTGAAAGTTCAGGAATTGTTATTTTCATATTATTAACTTAATTCCCCCCTTATTAAGGGGGGCTAGGGGGGATTTTTTAACCGCAAAGAAAGAGAGGATTAAATTTTGAAGATTGCCATTTGTGTAGGCGCCCCAACTTCTGGGTCATTATCTCCAATGGGTTGAAACTCAACTGTATAGCCAAATCTTTCTCCTACTTGGTTTGCCCAAGTTTGAAATTCTTCTCTTGTCCACTCAAAACGGTGGTCTTTATGTCGGAGTTTTCCAGCAGGTAATGTTTCAAATTTGACGTTATATTCGATGTTTGGTGTGGTTACAATTACTGTTTTGGGATGGGTAAACTCGAAGACTACCCGTGATAAAGAACTTAAACGCGGTAAGTCTAGATGCTCGATAACTTCGATTAGTGTGACTGCATCATAACCCTTGAAACGTTTATCTTGATATGTTAATGCGCTTTGGAAAAGTTGTATTTTGTCCCATTGGTTGCGTGCTAACCGTAGTTTTTCAATGCGTTCTTTGGCAATTCCTAACGCGCGATACGATACATCAGCACCTGTGATTTTATCGAAAAACGTATCTTTGATTAAATATCTAAGCAAAGTCCCCTCTCCGCAACCTAAGTCTATTACAGTTTTAAGGTTGTTTTGTTTGAGGGTATCAACAACAGTTAACATTCGTTGTTTATTGAGGGAAAGCGGTTTCTCTACTGCTGCTTCTTCTTGTGCGTATTCTTCCTGACTACTATCTGGGTCAGGGTCTTCTAATTCTATGAGTTGCGCTAAAGCAGCACGAGTTAAACGACCTTGACGTTTCAGGTAGCGACGAGTTATTTGCTCTTTTGCAGGGTGCGAACTTAACCAACCTTCTCCATGACGCAGAAGTTTTTCAACTTCGTCTTCTCCTACCCAGTAATGTTTCTCGTCATCAAGTACTGGAATAAGCACATAAAGATGACTAAGTAATTCAGATAAAGCTAAAGTGTGTTGTAACTCCACAGTGTAATATTTACTGGCGCCCCAATCTGGAAATTTCTCATCAAGCTGGTGATTTTGTGCGCTAACGGTATAACCCAACGGTTCAAATAATTCGCGTAGAAACTCTTCACCCCCACGACAAGGTAAAACGCTTATTGTTGCGGTTAAAGGTATTGGGGTTTGCACGAGTTCAGGACGGTCTTTACATCTACCACCAAGCGCAGTCCCGAAAACCTGCGACATCGCAACACTAAAAAACGACGAAGCAACATAAGGTCTATCATTAACATACTGGTCGAGAGTGGCGCCTTTTGAACGCACCAATTTTACAGGGTCGATATCCAACAGCAGCGCAGCAGTACAGCAAGTATCGCTAGCTTCCGGGTAAAAAACATGCGCTTGTCCAAAAGAGAGCGAGAACGACTGACACTTATCTGGGTGCTTATGTAATAAATAACCCAGGTCTGTAGCTGGTGTATGTGTTGTTGTAATTGTTAATAGCATGAACTTTCAAAACGGTTCATAGTAAAAGTGTTATATGTTTCTACAGTTATAACTCCACTCATTTCGGAAAACCATCCTAAAATTACTTATAAAACTCCAAAAATTAAATTCTCCTCTTGTGGAATCTCTCCTGGTATTGGTTGCCACCAACGTTCAATATCTTCTGCAGCCCATGCAAAACAATTATATTCTTGTGATTTTGGACTAGTTACTTGATAATTAGTACTAGCCAAATTTGGCCATTTGACCTCAAGCTCAGGTCGTCTATACATTAGATTAAATTACGTAACCTTGATTTTTACCCCATTCCAGCCAAGCTTCAGCCATCTGTTTTATTTTTCCTCGCTGTTCAGGCTTAATTGGATTTTCACCTGTAATTTGAGATAATGCCGATAACCAGTAAAGAGGGTTATTTTTTAATTCTTTCAGCAATAATGGTAATATTTGATTTCCCATACTGACAATTTCTTGGTACGCGGGATGCTGAGACATTTGAGCAGTAGAAGACATTCCTTCTACTTCACTTTCCCATTGAGAAGCAAGAATATAAAACTGTTTCGCGATTTCGGAGGAATGTTCAACATCGTGTTTAATAACATATTTGTTTATCTCGCTCATACAAAATATACTACTTTCATATATAATGCATTTATCTTATAGTCATTTAATCGCCATCGTAACAAAAAATCAAGCTAAAGCTATGAAGCCTGTGGTAAGGTGCGTGAAAGCAGTTTAATTTTTCTATAAGCGTGAAGATTGTAATGGCTTTCACGCACCCTACTCTCTTCCTTTGTGTACGAGTGTGGTTAATTTTTCCTCTCTCTGTGTACAGACGCGATTAATCGCGTCTGTACGTGTCTCTATGGTAAAGAAAACGACCTCACTGCACAGGCAAGATGCCTGTGCTACGATTATCTAATAAGCTTCTAATAAAATTACTATACTCGTCTCTCATAGGTAATTCTAAATCTCGCTTAATTCGGCGCCTAATTGCAGGAACTGTTTGCCCGGTTTTTGGATTAAATCCTTCTTTTTGATATTCTTCCCAGTACAGTCCTACTCCTCGTTTTTGCCAGTTGGGAAGGTTATTAAAGTTAATGCCATGTTGAAACAATAGTTCGTTTTTGTCTGCAACAGATAATCGATCCATCATGCTGGTTGCAAGTCTTGCGGTTTTGCCATCACGACGTAAGCACCAGTAACAATGAGCGTTGAGTGCGTTACGGTGTGCGTCTTCGTTACGCCAGCGGAAATAGTTGACGACTTCGGTAATATTAGGTAGTTGTGATATGCGACAGTCAAAGCAAGCTATATCACCTAAAAGTAACGAGAACCGCGCGCTTGCTTCTCCTGCTAAGACTGAATTTAGTTTACGTGTTTTGCGACCGAAGCTAACTTCGTCGTATGCAAATAATAAAGATATTTCATCGCTTTCTGTATAACCGTAGATAATATCTATACCGCAGTTCATTAAATGCTCGACTGTTGCCAGCATTATATCGCGAAATTTCTCATCGAAAGGCGCCTCAAATTTATGGACTTCTTTCGTTAACCGAGTAAAACTGCGTCCATCTAACCGAGCTACTATGTAAATACCTGGTAATACACAGTGGTCGTGCGCTGTTTCAAAGACGCGCATTCTAGTATCAAGTTCATCAAATTTCACGGAAGCATTCCCTTACTATAAACGAATTATTCACAGCTGTTTTAACTGAGTATATTGCGTCAAATCCTTCCTCCCATGTTGGTAAAACTAATCTCTTATAAGTACCTAGTAATCCAACAAGCGGTATTTTTTCTTTTCCTGTACGCTGATTATTTCGCTGTTTACATTCTTCTAAAGGCGAATTAAAATAATAAGCTACAACTCTAAATTTATTTTCTTGCGCTGGCAATATATAACGGCTCCTATCTTTAAGTGTAGGGTTGGTATTATCAACAACAAACGATTGTTTAGCTTCAAAACAAGCTTTGATAAATATTTGCTCACGGTGTCTGGTTTTGAGCATGTCTAAATTAATACGTATATGAGTATTTAAAAACCTTTCGCGGTAAAAAGTTGATTTTCCGGCGCCTTGAAGCCCAACAAATATTATTGCTTCCATAAGAGAATAACTCGTAGTAAGCACTTTAGTGCTTGAATTTAAGAAAGCACTAAAGTGCTTACTACGTATATTTAAACACAGGCACTTGCGTCGGCGCCCCAACTTCCAGGTAATTATCTCCAATAGGTTGAAACTGCACTGTATATCCAAATCTTTCTGCAACTTGATTTGCCCAAGTTTGAAATTCTTCGCGCGGTTCATAGTAAAAGTGTTTTATGTTTCTACAGTTATAACCGCAACGATTTCGGAAAACCATCCTAAAATTACCTAGAAAATTCCAAAAACTAAATTTTCCCTCTTGTGAAATAAGCATCTTTATCTTCTGGAATGGGCATCCTTGCCCGTTCCAAATCTAAGGCGGCAATTGCTGTAATCTCAAAATCATGGTTGTGTAGGCGGATTTCGGTATTTATTGGACTTTCCCTAATGGTGAGGTCGAAGGGAGCTATTACACTCCGCTCCTCCCCTTTAGAACCGGACGTGAAAGTTTCCCTTCATCCGGCTCCCGATATTCTTAAGGGCTAGTGTTGTACCCTTTCTCCTTCCTTTTTACCAAGAATTTTCTGCTAAGTATTCCTCGGTTATTTCTGGGTAGTTAGTTACATCTTTTCCCTTTTTGCTACTGTGGATGTAATCGTGACATGATTCGTGGACAACTGTTAGATTTTTGGTCTTCCAATTGTTATGGTTCCCGTCCTTATGGTGGAGATGAACCTGTTCATCATGTGTAAATTTCAAGCCACAATGTCCACAGCTATGGTCTTGCTTTTTGAGCAGCTTCGAGGTTAAACCGTCGTATAATTTACTGTTGCGTTCGCTCCAATATTTTATGTCGCCATCGTATGGGGACTTACGTCCTTTGACTTTGACGTGACTGTTTTCGGAGTATTTTACCGCAGGGAAGGCTTGTTCTACAAGCTTTTTGGCGGAGTGCCTATCCTGCTTGGCATCTTTGTTAAATACCTTAAATGCTCGATGGTTCATGAACCAAAGCGAATATTTGGAACCATCCATTTTGCAGTATTTGTGGTATTGCCTCCAACCTCTAACTATCGGAGCCAGCTTTTTAGCTTTTACCGACGCACCATAATTTCCGTTGTTAATAACAGATTTTACCTTCTTACGGAATTTCTTGAAGTTTTCCTCTGAGGGAACGCATCTAAATTTTCCGTTTTTCTGGACATAAAAATTCCAGCCTAGGAAGTCAAATCCGTCTGTCGAAGCGGTTAATTTGGTCTTACTTGACTTAACTTTTAGACCTCTTGCTGCTAAGAACTCGTTGATTTTATCTGATAGCTCCGAAGCGTTATCTTTAGGTCTTAAAAAGAAGACCATATCATCGGCGTATCTCACACAGGGGTAGATTATATCGCTTTCATTGGTTTTGTCGGTGATTCTCTTATGAGAGTCTTTATGATACTTGTGTATTTCTTCGATTCCGTTGAGAGCGATATTTGCCAACAGAGGACTTATCACGCCACCTTGACATGTACCTTGTTCTGGAAACTCTGGATTTTGTCCTGCTTTGAGACAGCGAAAAATTCCAAGTTTTAACCCATAGGGGGCAATCAGATTGGACATTATTGCGGTGTGGTTTATCCTATCGAAACACTTTTCAATATCTAACTCGTAGATTCTTTTAGTGATGCCATTAACATTTGAACTCAAATTTTGGTAAATCTGTTTTTGAGCATCCTGGGCAGAGCGCCCGACTCTAAATCCATATGAGTGTTCGTGGAAAGTTGCTTCGTGTGCTGGCTCTAATGCAAACAGCGCTAGGCACTGCCAACACCTGTCCAACATTGTTGGTATTCGGAGTTTTCTGGTTGTTCCATCCTTTTTGGGAATTGGGATTTCACGGAGTCCGTTATGTTTCCAATTGTTTACGTACTTCTGTAGGATTGGTTCGATTTCAAACCTTTCTTGGAAGTTAAGTTTGGCTTTACCATCAACTCCAGCAGTTTTCTTACCTGCGTTAAGTTGAGTTATCTTTCTGATAGCGAGAAACCTGGCAGC
>NZ_JBXXZH010000042.1:0-48786 GCF_059640475.1 Calothrix sp. CBUCES-K 9914 | reverse complement strand
GCACTCAGCACTCAGCACTCAGCACTCAGCACTCAGCACTCAGCACTCAGCACTCAGCACTCATAACTAAAAAAAAGGAGCAGGTGTCGATTAAGGACTGCTCCAAAAAGGTTATAAATTACTCAAGCGAAGAATTATGTCCGAAGACAGTAATTGTTATTAAATGTTTAAGATGTTTTTGAATTTGACTAATTTCCCCACTACAAAAGGGATAAATAAGGATTTAGTAATCAAACCGTATTATGTAAACTTTAAATATATAGGCTTTAAAGTTTTTTGGAAGCTTAACAGGAAACAACTTGTTTGGATTGGGAATTACTAATTATAATGACTGACGCAGCATAAACAAGCGTTTTTATGCAAAATCAATTATCTAACCAGTTGGCTCATGCGAAGAAAGCGGGTTTTTGACCTTCTCGCGCGTAAGTCTTGGTTATAAACTGAGATTTTTTGACTTTCAGCCTGTTCAACCGTGAGTTGTTTTATCTATGGTAACTAGCCTTGATCCCCAACCCAAAAAACCGAACGTTCAGATTAATTAGTCATTTTCCCATTCTTCACGACCAATTAAATCAGCAATGCGGTCTCGCAGCAGAAAATCGCATTTTTCTAACTCACACTCAATGCAAACCCATTCTCTAGCAGGAATGTACTGGCACAGGGTGTATATGGGCTGTTGTCTGCTTACAACCCCTTTCTGCACCAGGCGACGTGCTTCGTCTTGAATCACGCCGAGAGAATAGTAATTAATAGAAGGCACCGTATTCACACTCATGTCTTTATCTCACGAATTACACTTAACTAGTGTTCCCGAAATTGTACTGGAACTAACGCAGCAAAAAAATCGACCTATCGCTTGAGTTTTGTAGTTTGCTATACGGAA
Organism: Calothrix sp. CBUCES-K 9914; assembly: GCF_059640475.1. Lineage (NCBI taxonomy): Bacteria > Bacillati > Cyanobacteriota > Cyanophyceae > Nostocales > Calotrichaceae > Calothrix > Calothrix sp. CBUCES-K 9914. The sequence goes on along the minus strand of NZ_JBXXZH010000042.1, from coordinate 47,903 downwards.
CTATTTTCATTCTGGCGCTACATCTACTCAAATTATCTAAAGAAATGTGAAAAAAATCAATAACCCCTGACATTTATGCAGCTGACGATTTTGGTCTTGCGTGTGAGCTTCATGTTTTTACACCACTACCCGGAGGCATCGTCAAAACAGAAAGCAGCATTCTCTGTTGGAAAAGAATGCTAAAAGCGCGCATTTCCCAGCACCGCGAAAGTCTTATGGAAGGGCTGTTACGCAATATATACACGATAATTTACACCTTCAGAAAGAATTACACTTAATAATTGCTTGGCTTGGTAGAAATACACAAATTACCTGCCTAGTGATTGGTGTAATCTAGCTCTCGTCATAGATGTTAACATACACTACAAAATTTTCCAGCTTACCCACTTTTAACAGTTTTTTAAACAAAGTTTAATAATTTAATAATTTGATTGACAGTTAATTTAAGTGTTGTGTTACTGATGTCGGGATGTCAAAACAGCATCTAGATTGGGATAGCAGCATCCCTTGTCATGGCAGCGTAAACGGTAGCGTGCGTGTTCTGGGAGTTAGGTGAACAGTAGATGCAGGTGTAACTACGCGGTTATTAAGTTCAAAAGGCGACGTAGACAGGTGAGCGCAATCAAAATGATTATGCGCTTTAATCTAGACATAATATAATTACAAATTGTTAATTTACGTTACGTTTATGAAGCTAATCAATATTGCAGTGTCAAATAGTGCTGAATTTGGCCGACCTGTAAGCACAGAAAATGTTTACTCGTTGCCCACGCAAAAATAGTAGGTGCCTTCATATCGTTGTTTCGACGTTATTATCTAACGTCGAAGCAAAGGGTTATTCTTCGTCTGGTTCTTGTTCGTCTGGTTCAAGTTCAGTGGAAATATCTGTCGGACGCTCGTTGCGAATACGGTTTAAAAGTGATAGAACATTAGTACCGCGTTCAATTGAATCATCCTCAACAAACAAAACTTCTGGAGTACGACGCAACCGCACGCGCGCACCAAGTTCAGTGCGAACAAAACCGGTAGCTGATTTTAAACCTGCCATTGTTTCGGCTTTAGCTTCTTTACTTCCATAAATGGAAACAAAAATCTTAGCGTGTTGTAAGTCACCAGAGACATCAACATCTGTAACGCTGACCATTCCGGCGCCGACACGGTCATCTTTAATGTCGTTAAGCAGCATTTGACTAACTTCTCGTCTAATCAATTCTGCAACGCGCTCTACGCGGCGATTAGTTGCCATAAAATTTACTAAGCCTCCTCAAAAGAAATTAGCACTCAGCACTCAGCATTCAGCACTCAGCACTCAGCACTCAGCACTCTCAACTAAACAGCAGTTAGACCAAGCATTGCTCGCAGTGTTAAAGTCAGGAATACGAAACCACTGACTAAGATGCCGATTATAGCGACTAAAGTTACTGGACGCTTGAGTAATGGTGCTAACGGCGCCAAGAGGTTTAAGAAAATACCTAAAAGGGTTGAAATAAAGTAGCGAGGGTAGCGAGAAACGTTATCCCAAAAACCATCAAACATTTGAATTTATACTGCCTTAGTTATAGTATGTGTTTACAACAAATTTACAAGCGTACTCTCAATTGTAATACAGATGGTAACAAATTTTGACAACAGAATGTAATTGATAGGCGCATCCAGTAGAGACGCTCCGGTTCAGGAGCGTCTCTACACGTACTGAAATAATAAACCCCGGACGCTCGATAGAACCGGGGTTTATTATATATCAAAATTAAATTTAATGATTTCACTTATTTACTTAACTGAACGCTGCCGCTTTAACTTAGAAACTGGGTTTCTTAGTAGGTGACAATAATAATAACTAGAACCAGGAAAAAAGCATCAAGCTCGAAGTAGCCCATCAACTATATGTTTAACACTATAAGTTTAACAGTATCGATTTAATGTTCATCCAATTAACCTGCTTGCGCTTCGGTGTGATGACCGTTACGAATTGTCCAAGCTATTTCTAGAAGTTGAGTCCAGCGTTTTTGCAGTTGTTTGGGAGTGCATTTAACAGTTTTGGCAATAACTTGGTCATTAACCGATGCTGTTTTGAGTTGTAGAATTTGTCTTTCTTGCTCTGTAAGCTGGTTGACAAAGTTGTCCCACTGCTGCGAAGATAACCCCAATTTCTGATCAATACCAGCACCTAACCACTGATGTACTAACTGCCAGTTGTGAGTGCGAGCAAATTTCTCAACGTGATATTTAAAACGTTGTTGTAAGTAGTCGCGCTGACGGCTAGTTAAACCCAAAATACTGTCAATCTCTGGAGCAGGGAGGTCTTGAAGTTTAAGCGTCAAATAATCTATGCAATCTTTTTGACCTTGTGCTTCAAGATAGTTGATCAATTCTTGGACAACACGGTTACGTTCTGAATCTTCAGCAGGATCAAAGTTTCCTTGCGATACTAACTGCGCGCGTAGTTGTTGTACAGTTGAGTTACGTTGGTAAGCTTCAGATTCCTCGGTGCGTGAACCTTCGAGGGCAGCTTCAAAGTCAACTGTTGTTTCTAATGGCTGGCGCCGACTATAATTTTGAGCGCGTAAGATAATAAGTTGTTGGTTACAACCACCGGGTAAGTTAATTCGGCGTTTAGCATACTGCTCAGTAAATGCCATGTATTCAGCTAATTGTAACTTTGTACGTGGCGAGTAATTTTCGGCGAGTTCGTTTTCGCGACGGAAGGCCTTGATTGCTTCGATATAAAACGCTTGTAAGAAATCTTCAATCAAATTATAACGTGCATCAAATCCAAGTTGAGCGTTAGGGGTTGAAATATGGCGGTATACCATTGAACCTAAGCTACTGTGTAGTTCAACGCGACCTCTTTGAGAGCCGAGTTTATAGTAGTGCAAGCACTTTTGGATACGATGTTTTGCTAATGTTAGAAGCCAAGAATTAACTTGCCCAGAAGTTTGAATACGAGAGCTTTTATCACAAATGCGCTCAACTTCTTTAGCGATGCGTGTGGAAACAGCTTGAATGCAAGCTTCGGATGCCTTGATTTGTGGCTGAAATTCTTGAATTAGCAAATCTATCAAGCTGTTATTGTTTGCAGTGGAAAATTCAACGGAACCGTGCTGGGTTGCTGGGGAGATGTTGTTGGTGAGATTAGATTTCATGATTTTTTTCCTGGAAGATAGCACCGTAACAAGTGCGAGCGAATTTTGGGCAACAGGGCAAACTCGTTTAAGCTTGAGAGTCGCTCAACCACCGCTCACATTTATGACTGTATAAAATCTAAAAAAGTTACGGGTATCCACTTGTGTCGGTTTTTCTATACGCACCACTTTACGACTGGCACAAGGATGTCCAATACTATAGGAAATCATCTCTAATCCTTACACAGCAATACTTATACCACTGTTTACATCTGTCTATTTTTATCTGTTTGTATGTGACACTTTTAAAAGTGGCGCCAAACAGGAATTTTCATTTTAGGAAAAAAACCCTCAATCCATAATCTAAAATTCCAAATCAACACTGCCTAGTCCTTGACGCACTAGGACAGGCTCATCTCCTGTTAAATCTAAAATGGTAGATGTACCTACCGTTGGTTCCTCACCTGTATCGACTATTACATCAACTAAGTCATCTAATCGGTCAAATAATTCGGCTTGTGTAATTGGTGGTTCAAAATCTGGAGATTCATATTCATCATCATCACGTGGTAAATGCGCGCTCGTTGAGATAATTGGATTTCCTAACGCTGACAACAAGGCCGAACACACATTATGGTTAGGGACTCGAATGCCAGTAGTTTTACGTTTGGGGTTTTGTACTATTTTAGGTACTAGTTTAGTTGCAGGTAGCAAAAATGTGTACGGGCCAGGAATTAAACGCTTCATAGTTCGGTAAGCGTTGTCGCTCACAAAAGCATAAGTCGAGATATCTGAAAGGGAGGGACATAGGAATGTTAAAGGTTTGTTATTTGCTAGCTGCTTTATTTGTCTGACTCTTTCCACTGCTGATTTAGCATTCAAGTCACAACCAATGGCATAAACTGTATCTGTGGGATACAGCATAACTGCACCACGCCTTAGTTCTGCTTGTATTTGCTCTATTCCACGGGTTTGAGGGTTTTCAGGATGAATTGAAAAAATTTTTGCCATGAGTGTTTAGATATTACGTTACCTTAACAATAATCATCTACTACTAACGTCACTGACCCAAAACTTTAGTTAGGGGCTTGCGATAGAAAGGCTAACCATCTTTTAAAGGCAAGTTAAACCAGTGTCTAGCTTGCAGGTTAATAACCTGAATTGAACTGTTTGGGTATGGTAGCCCACAAGAAGTTAAGAATGCCTCCCTAGTTTTTAACCTCTCTGACAGTCAATAGCGAAGGGAAGTACACACAATTAGTAGCAATACTGATTGATTTATAATTCAATATTGACAATGTTTGTGCCAGTAGTAGATTCCAATCAAAGACCGTTAATGCCAACATCTCCGAGTAGAGCAAGGCGTTGGATCAAGCAGAAAAAAGCTACACCATTTTGGAGGAAAGGGGTATTTTGTATTCGATTAAATGTAGAACCAAGCGACAGGAATTATCAACCGATTGCAGTTGGTTTAGACCCCGGCTCAAAGCGCGAAGGATTTTCTGTTAAATCAAAAGCGCATACTTATTTAAACGTACAGACTCATGCGGTTGATTGGGTGAAAGACCATGTGGAGACACGTAGGAATATGCGACGTGCAAGAAGATCCCGCAATACTCCATGTCGGCAGAATCGTAAAAATAGATTGAGGAATAAGCCAAGACTTACACCATCAACTTTAGCTAGGTGGCAGTGGAAGTTACGTATTTGCAAATGGTTAGCATCGCTGTTTCCCGTTACTGTATTTGTAGTTGAAGACATCAAAGCTAAAACGTGGAAAAGAGCTAAAAAATGGAATAAGTCATTTAGTCCTTTAGAAGTTGGTAAAAAGTGGTTTTATTCGGAATTAGAACAACTTGCCCGACTTGAAATTAAAACAGGCAACGATACTTACGAATTACGTCAAACTTTAGGGTTGAAAAATTCTAAAAACAAACTCTCTAATAAATTTGATGCTCACTGTGTTGACTCATGGGTGCTAGCTAATTGGTATACCGATGGTCATTCAAAACCAGACAACACAAGCTTAATTGAGGTTATTCCTCTTGAGTTCCATCGTCGTCAGTTACACCGACTAAAACATCAAGAAGAGCATATTAGACCGCGCTATGGTGGAACAATTAGTGCTGGTTTTAAGCGTGGTTCGATTGTGAAGCACAAAAAATATGGTTTCTGTTATGTCGGTGGATGGCAGGAATCACCAACCAAAAAAGACCCAAACAGAAAAACAATTAGTTTGCACAGTTTGGCAACTGGAAAGAGGTTAACTCAAAACGCAAACCCTACTGATTGCAAGTTCAAGACGTATAACTCGTGGCGAACTGAAGAAACAGGATAATCCTGTTAACTCGTTTTTCCTCCCCTAACTTCAGTTAGGGGTTTCCAAACTATACCGGAGGTTTTCATGAGTAAAGTTGTTTATCTTCAATGTCCGACAGGTATTTCGGGCGATATGTGTCTAGGCGCCTTAGTAAGTTTAGGTGTTCCAATTGAGTATTTAACAGAAAAACTGAATGCGTTGGGAATTGATGGGGAGTATACTCTTAGAGCAGAATTAGTTCACCGTCACGCACAGCAAGCAACAAAAGTACACGTTGATTTAGTTGAACAACAACGGCATCACCACGGGCACCATCACGAACATCATCAAGAACATCATTTGGGGCGCCATTTGCCAGAAATTGAAGCGATGATTTTGCAGGCAGGTTTACCACCGCGCGCCCAAGCATGGAGTCTAGCAGTGTTTAGGCAGTTAGCAGTTGCAGAAGGTGATGTACATGGTGTGGCGCCAGAAAAAGTTCACTTCCACGAAGTTGGTGCAGTCGATGCAATTGTGGATATTGTAGGTACTTGTTTAGGTTTAGATTGGTTGGGTATTGATAATGATGATATTGGTTTACCTTTACTATATTGTTCGCCGTTACCTACGGGTGGGGGAACTGTTAAGGCAGCACATGGACTAATGACTGTACCTGTTCCTGCGGTATTGAAGTTATGGGAAGCGCGCTCTTGCCCTGTTTATAGTAATGGTATTGAAAAAGAATTAGTCACTCCAACAGGTGCAGCGATAGTAACGACTCTTGCAAAGCAATTTGGCACCTCCCCAGCTATGACTATCAAACAAGTAGGGCTTGGTGCAGGAAATATGAATTTACCTATTTCAAATATTTTACAAGCTTGGTTAGGTTTATTAAGCTCCGAATCAAATCAAGACCAAACTAATGATAATAGTCCTTACGTTGAAACAATCTCAGTTCTGGAAACACAAATCGATGATTTAAATCCACAAGCAATAGGCTATATTTATGATACATTATTGGCTGCTGGTGCGCTAGATGTGTTTACTCAGTATATCGGCATGAAAAAATCGCGTCCAGGTATTTTATTAACTGTAATTTCTCATCAGGACAAGATGCAGCAAGTTCAAGAAATTATATTTCGCGAAACTACTACTTTAGGTATTCGCGTCTCTACACAACAACGTAGTACTTTACGACGCGAGCTTGTTGCAGTAGAAACTGAATATGGAACGGTTAATGTTAAAATTGCGTGGCTTGGGCAAGGAGCAGATAAGGTTATAAGTAATATTCAGCCTGAGTACGAAGATTGTGCTTCTTTAGCAAGACAATATAATATTCCTTGGCGCGAAGTTCAACGTGTTGCTTTGCAAACTTGGCATCTGAAGAATGAAAGATAAAAAGAGATAATATAAATCCCCCTAAAGGGGGATACACTCTGTATTAAGTTGTATTCGTTTTTACGAATCCAGTCTAGCTTCTGCCGGCATTTTTAATACCTTCGATTGGATTTCCAACTGTCTTTTCAGCTTGTTCAGCCGCATAGTCAGGGGCTTCCTGGGCATTATTTTTAATGTTTTTTAAGCCCTTCTTAGCAGATTTTCCAAAACTACTTGCTTCGTCCTGTACCTTATCTTTTACAGACGAGGCTTTATCTTGAATCTTTTCTCCCAGTTTGTCGGCATCTCTTGCGACACGGCGAGCATTTCTACCGGCATCAGACGAGCTTCTTTTGATATTTTCTTCAGCTTGACGCTTGAGTGCTGCTGCTCGATCTTCTACATTTCCGAGTGCGCGCGCATCTCTATCGCTAAAGTTATTGATTCCGCCTTCGTATTCGTTAATAGCACCCGCGTCTTTTGGTGCATAATATTCGGACTTCTCTCCGGCATTAGGTTTTGTTGTCGCAGCAAGGGAAGTACTTACGCTTGTAAAGAATAGAAACATGCCTATTACTATAACAGCTAAAACCTTCAACGGACGCAACTTTTTCATCGTATGGTTCCTCTCTATTTGAACTTTCGATATTTGGATGATTATTTGGAAATGGTTGGAAGTAGCTTTTAAGCTTCTATGAACGGGAACCTAGATTTGGCTGTAATTCTGGTCTAGCTCCAGCTTCAGAACCTTTATCCTTTAAAAATGCTGATGCATCTTCAACTGATTCTTTCACAGTTTCAATGCGGTCTTTGATACGCTCACCTACGTTTTCTTCGCGTTGAATTAAACCACCTGGTTTTGGTTGATTAAAATCTTTTTCGGTGATGATTGGCATTGAAGCTTCTTTTTCTGCCCGACCTTGTGGAGTTTCAGCACCAGGGTACAATAATTCGTTCTCACGACTTGCTACTCGTTGCGAATCGGTCTTTAAGCTAGCTTCAGAGCGACTTTGTACTGGTTGGCTATTAGGATTAGTAGCTTGCTTCTCGGCTGAAGCACAAGCAGTTGTTACCATCAACAATAAACTGAAGAGTGTAACAGTTAGAATTTTACGCAAGCGAACTTGCTTGATTCTTGAAAATAAGGTTTTCACTTAGCCCTCCTTCGATTTAAGATTGCTCAAGGAAATAGCGATTCGCACGGGTATTTCTGCACGACATCCGCTGCTGCTTATAGCTTTGAGCTAGCTGCAACACTTCACAATATAGAAATATAAATTGGCTTGTGTCCTCTAACGAAAGTCTAATCATTATTAACCGTTAGAGTGATATATTATAACTAAATAGATATATAGGCATTGACTAAAAATGAACTTTTGAGTCTCTGAGCGCATCTTAAGTAATATCAGAATGTGTAGGAAAAATTATGCCTATGTTAAAACGGATACTGCGCTGGTTAATTTTGGGTGGAACGTTATTTTTTTTGGCGAAAGCTTTAAAAGATAATTGGTACTCGGTAATGGCTACTCGTATTGATGAAGTGGGATGGGCTATACTCAGTATTGCAACAGGGGTAACTTTACTCGCACATACTTGGGCAGGTTTAGTATGGACTTGGGTGTTGAAAGAATTAAAGGCGCCTGTTCCAACTTTACATTTTATCCAGGTTTATCTCAAAACTAACGTCGCTAAATATTTGCCAGGTAACGTTTGGCATTATTGGGGAAGAATTGTTGCCGCAAGTCGCGCGGGGGTTCCGAATTCAGTAGCAACTTTGAGTGTAGTTCTCGAACCTCTACTAATGGCTGCTGCTGCTTCAATTATTACTGTTTTATTCGGCTACGAGTTTACTGTACTTACTCCCAGTATCGGTTTGCGAATACTACAATTTATAGGTTTAATCGCGGTGCTTTGTTGTTTTCATCCCCGCTTACTCAATCGTGTCCTACGTTTATTACAAAAGCTGAAGTTTAAAAAAACTAAATATTCTGATACCGAGACTACAGAAACTTCTACTGAATCTACAACTAGTTTTTATTTGCAGCGTTATCCATTAAAACCGTTGTTAGGAGAACTTGCCTTTTTAGTATTGCGCGCGTCGGGATTTATCCTAACTATATACGCTCTTGCTCCTATACGATTAGAACAGCTGCCTTTACTGCTGGGTACATTTAGTCTTGCTTGGTTACTCGGACTTGTTACACCTGGATCCCCTGGTGGTTTGGGAGTTTTTGAAGCAACTGCAATAGCTCTATTACAATCTCATTTTCCCAGCGCATTAGTAATAAGTGCTGTTGCTTTATACCGTTTAATCAGCATTATCGCTGAAACTGCTGGTGCTGCTTTTGCGGTCATTGATGAACGAATAACGATTGATTTTTAATGTGGAGACGTGATTAATCCCTACGGGAAAACCTCCGGTTTACACGTCTCTAAGTTTTTAATTGCGAGAAGACTCGATAGGCATCTAATTCATCATCTTGCTGTGTAATTTTATTTTGTTCCATCATAATTAAATTATACTCAACATTTTCTGCATAAATAGCAAAAGTAATATTGAATATCTCAATAAAATTAATTACCCACTTACACTCATCTTCAGGATACTGATCATAGTAGCGGATTAAATCAGCAATCCGCATTTCTAAATGACTACGTGAATGTTTTGAAACCAAGACAATTTTTAGTAGCGTAACCACTAAAGTTAATGGATTTCCTTTTGAGAGCAACATGATAAATAGTACCGAAGGTTCGCGTCCGTTTTCAGTTGTTAAACAATCAATAATTTTATTACACGTTCTTAAGATAAAATCTTTATTGATAGTGCGTTCATGATATTCTTGTTTCCATGCATCTAGTTTTTCGGCTAATTGTTGCTTGAGAGTTTCTACAAAATCTTGCTGTTGAACTGCAAATATTAAATATTTTTGTAAACTTGTTTTAAAATTACCAAATGTTTGATTTTGTGTCTGCTTCACAAAAATGTTGGCAATATTTTCATAGCTAAAAACACCCTTTCTTAACACTATCGTTTTAATTAATCTTAGGACATTATCTCCCAGGATAGTTGGATTTCGATAGCGTGTGGTGGTGGCAATAGAAAAATTTGTTTGTGATTGCGCACGCGCAATATACATTGCTAGCTCAAATTTATACTTTTCTTTTAAAACCTTACAAAGTTTTCTAGCAGCTTCTCTCTGCTCTTTGGGATTTTCATCTTTCAAAGATTGAGATAGCAGTAGATATGAACTATAGCGTGTAACCCAATGTCCTTTGACGGGTTGGTCGTGACGGTGGGTAAACAACTGTAATTCTTGGTAATCAGTACTTTTAATAAAATTCTCTAACCAAGTCCGAGCTATTTTTATTTTAGAAGGAGTAGTTGGTGTAATACGAATTTCATAATTACCTAATATATCAACCAAATTGCAAATATATTTAATTCTTCTAGTACTCTCCCAATTATTAATCAAAATATAGCAGCAACGCTTGATAGTGTTGCGAAACTCTTGTTCGTTATGTTCCAAAAAAACAAGATACAACCCCAAAGAAGACTTTGAGGTTTCCGAGTCTAGGCAATCGATAAATGAACGCTTGAAAACTTGTAAAACTTCCTCTGGTTGCCAGCTTTTTACAATTCGCAGTAAAAAACTGTACAGCTTTTCTTGAGTGTTCTGTAGTTTTAGAAGTTTATCCTTCGATTTCGCAAGATCTCGATTACCCTGACCATGTGGCAAGCTATTTACGGTCATTGCAGTACCCAAGACCAATAGTCCTCAGTTCACCTTGTTTACAGCTTAACCTTGCTCTATGCGAGTATCAATCTATCTTTCCCAGAATATTTATTCTTTTTACAGAAAATTAATAAACGACCCAATTTGTATGTAATTACATTGAACTTTTTTTTAGTCACTACTGATAATATTATGTTGCAAATAGTATTATTTTCACCATAAATACACTTAGGGAACGGTGCCAAATTCCTAGAGGATAAGTTGGATACGAATATATCCTCTAGGAAAATCACTAACTATGGCGCCTAAATTCCTAGAGGATAAGTCACATACAAATATATCCTCTAGGAAAATCGCAAACGATGACACTTTCGTTTTAGTAGTCGATTTATAGGCGCCATTCGTTCAACGTAGGATAAGCTGCATACAAATAGTCCTCTAGGAAAACTATAATCATGGTGAGATTTGTTCCTAGAGGATAAGTGTATCTAATATTATGTTGTAGGTTAACACCCAAGAAGATGGGGGCGGAGGGACTTGAACCCTCACGACCGTTTAAGGTCAACGGATTTTCATCCTTTTGTAGCTTTCACTACTACCGACTGTAAATCAACTGAAGGTTTTAAGGATTGGACTCTCCCTTTACCCTCGGCTTTACGTTAGGGTAGCTCCCGTCGAGTCTCTGCACCTTCCGAAAAGTTAGGGTAGAGACGCAATTAATTGCGTCTGTACGAGGAACGGAGTTAAAATACTCAGCACTCAGCACTTTATTACTCATCACTTTTTTGGCTTGGCTCAGGATTGCCGTATCTGTGAGATTTAGGTTTCCCTGAATTTGAGAGCTTACACTTGAAGGATTTCTCACAACAAGGCTCAGTTGTCTAAGTCCGTAGCGTCTACCATTCCGCCACGCCCCCGCAATTTGCATTTGGGAGTTACTTGTATGTGGTGGCAGGCGTTAACTGCCCCCTGATATATTTGAGCATCAATTATGTGATTTGTCCAACATTTTTGGAAAAAAATTTGAAAAAGTTTTGGAATCAGCATTTTTTAGCCTATGGCGCCGCAAAAATCAATCAAACTGTACTAGGCGTAAGTCAAGGTAAAAGCCTATGATGGAAATAGTGCGCTAAATCAATAATGCTCAATATGACAGAAGTTTTATCCTCTTTATCCTCAATCCAAATTGTGCCTCTGCTATATCTAGCTTTGGCTGGAGCTTATCTCCTAGTACTGCCCTTAATAATTGTGTACTATATGAAGTTTCGCTGGTACTCGGTAAGCTCGTTTGAGCGCGGATTTATGTACTTTTTGGTGTTTCTCTTTCTTCCAGGATTGCTCGTTTTGTCTCCTTTCCTGAATTTTCGACCCAAGCGGCGCCAAATTCCTGCTTAAACAGCATTAAAAAGCATAAAATATCTTATTCGGTAGGTCATTTACAACTTTATGCGACGTATAGACGCGATTGGGATTATATTGGGCGTTTTTTTAGCCGGTGGTTTAGGATACCTTTTATTTCAACAGGTTGGCTTTGATAGTCAATCTGCTGGTATTTGGACTCAAGCTGTGCTAGTCGTCGGTTTGATTGGTTGGCTTGTTACTTACCTGAGACGCGCGGTAAGTAACAACATGACCTACCATGAACAGCGTCAACGATACGAAGATGCCTTTTTTGAAAAACGTCTTGCTGAACTCACACCCGAAGAACTAGAAAAAATCCAAGCCGAAATCGAACAAGAAAAGCAATCTCAAAATTAAAAAACTCTCTTCGCTCTGTAGAGACGCGAGGAACCGGAGCGTCTCTACTGCGTCTCTGCTGCGTCTCTGTGGTAAAAATATATACTAAATAAGCAAGCCAATAGTAAATTGATTGACTAACTACCATAAACAACTGAGGATTAACTATTAGCTGTTAAAGATTGACTTATTAACGAATGACTGCTATTTCAGATTGCTTCCAAAATTTGGCTAAAACTAATTCCTGTGCCTTTATTCCGTTTATTACTGCAGGAGACCCAGATTTACAAACGACTGCTCAAGCTTTAGAGGTTCTTGACCAAAACGGTGCCGATATCATTGAGTTGGGTGTTCCGTACTCTGACCCATTAGCGGACGGACCTGTTATTCAGGCAGCAGCAACGCGAGCGCTCGCGAATGGGACTACATTTGTATCAGTGTTAGAGATGTTAAAGGCGACGATACCAAAAATTCAGGCGCCAATAGTTTTATTCAATTATTACAACCAGATTTTAAATCGTGGTATTGATAATTTCCTTGAACAAATAAAATCAGCTGGTGTTGCGGGGTTAGTAGTTCCAGATTTACCACTCGAAGAAGCTGATAGCCTACTCTCACCCGCTGCTGCTATGGATATTGATGTTATTTTACTTGTGGCGCCGACTAGTTCAGAAGACCGCATTCAAGCTATTGCTCGTGCGTCACAGGGTTTTATATATTTGGTTAGCGTTACAGGAGTTACAGGAGTTCGTAACACAATTGAAACACGAGTATCAGATTTAATTGGTCAGATTCGCGCAGTTAGCGACAAACCAATTGGTGTTGGCTTCGGAATTTCACAAGTTGAACAAGCAAGTCTTGTCAAAAACTGGGGTGCTGATGCGGTAATAGTTGGCAGTGCAATCGTTAAACGTCTAGCAACTGGAACACCAGAACTAGGTTTAAAGTCGATTGGTGAATTTACCCACAGTCTCAAACAAGCAATCCGCTCTTAGTTCATAAATAATTCAAATACTTATGGAAGTGTGTTGCCCGGAAACTTGATTATAAAAAGTGTTAAGAGTAACTGGAGCATTACCCTACGTAGTAGACAATTTAACAGTTATCGTCTTGAATATATAAAGCGTATACGAGACGATTAGCTACTACCGAAGGGCGCCATGTATCATGATTCGGGTGTCATCATATAGTTGATTGAGGTATAAGTGTATGAGTGTGAGAGTGTATAGGTTACTAATGAATATATTTACATCGCTAGAGGGGTTAGCGCGATGAGTGAAAGCATGGCATTTATTGGCGGAGTAGCAGTCGCTGGATTAGCTGCTTTAGTTCTACTCAAAGGAACTGGCGCCCCAGCTACTACAAGTTTCGTCGCTCCGCAAATCCAAACGCCGATGGTGGCGCCGCAAGTAATGCCGCAGCAAAATCCATACGGCTATCCCGGACAAGGAGTTGCACAAAATCCTGTACCAATTGCTCCAAATGATCCACAGCGTCTTGTAGAGTCAGAGCGCATGAAAATGCAACTCGATACTCTCCAGCGCGACAATGACCGACTCAAAAATGAAAATCAACAACTCAACACCCAACTTCTAGCTTTCAGTAATGCTCAACAACAACGAGCATTCCAAGACCAACAAAATCAACAGCGAGCAGCTGCACTTCAGCAAGCTCAAACTCCCTGGTGGTCTTCTGGTATTATTTGGGCTGTTGGCGGTATGGCTTTAACAGTTGGCGGTGGTATAGTCGTAGCCGGCGTATCCAGCTTGTTCTCACAAAAACCACGTCCAGTTCGTACTGTTCAAGTAGTGCATCCGTATACAGGCCCGACTCCACCACTTGCTCCTACCCGACGCGCGGAGTTCCTACCTCCACGCAATGAAGCCAGACGAGTCGAAACTCACGAGTATGACGATGCTTATTAGGCATTGTTAAGAACTTTGAAGACAAATAATGGTGATGGGACAATAATATTAGTGCTAAGTACAAAAGTTTTGGCGTATCACTAGTTTTATTAGTCCCTTTTGATTTTTCAATTTACTGGCAACGGATGATAAACAGATGTAACGGATAAGTTATTGGTTACAAACAAAACCTATTGGTCTGTGTCATTAATTCTGGTGTGTTGTAGCATAGGCGTCCCGCCTGTGCGTCCGGTCAGGCGAGACGCCTAACCTACCAGAACTATTGACACGAACTACTAGCTATTTAAGATCAACTATCCGTTACATCTGTTCTATCCGTTGCGAAAATTTAGCGAAACCATAACTTTAAGTCTATTAAAGTGAGTCCTACGTGAAGTCGTTACAAGTTGAGGGGACACTTTTTTAACTGGCACTGAGTATAAAGAACTAGCTTAAATCTGAATATTTATATAACTTTGTATTAATTCTTACCTTGCGCTCAACTCAATTTAATTGATAGATTTAGCGCTTTTTCAAAAACTATAGTATTACCTTATACTTACTATTGAATATACTGAGAAGCTCTATCTAATAGTTTTCTTATCTAGTTTGTGATGAATATAGCTAATAATTTATCAAAGATTCATAAAAACGAGAAAGTTGTTTTATAAAAAATAACAAAATTATGATACCCTATAAAAAGGTTAAAAATAACCCTTCCCTGAGACGGCGTAGAGGATAGTTATCAATTAAATGCGACAGTAGCGTAAATCTGCGTTTGTCGTTTCAAAAGTATTTATATATCTCTTAGTACTTATCAAAGCTAATTTCTTACAGCTTTATATATATCTATGGGTATGAAGTATAAAAAAAAACATATACCTCTAAAGATGTATATACGGACAGAATTGCACGTGAGAAGATAAGAAAAAATACTTAACAATTTTTTTCTACCCTGATTGCTAGTTGGTAATTTGTGGGTAATATTACTGAAGTGTTACTAAGAGCTTTTAGGGTTCGGTTGCATCGACTAAAATATCGTAACTTTGATTCATCCTCCATGAGTTCTAGGTAGCAGCAGATATCATGATTAATCATGGCTAATGTATGCGTGAATATGTTTTCCTCTTGGGAACATAATAATCGCCTTAGCAGTCTGCGTTTTTGGCGCCCGTTGCACTCATTGAAGTTCCCCATCCTCACACAAAAATCACAGCAAGCTTGTTCATAAGCTTTGCAAAATTTCATAGGTCAAAGCAGCGATTACTTCTTTTTGTGAAGTTTATATGTTGCTGAATTAGAGCGCAAATTTGTACAAAGTTGATTCAATTCAACTGGAGTACATCACGACTTGCTAATGAAAATTGTTAGCCACCGATAGAGTTATCTATACATTGTTAATTATTGTGTACTTGAAAAAAAAGTGCAAATATGCCTCAAATGAGGCTGAAATGCCATGAAAATACGAGAAAAATAACATGAAATAATGATGAAGATACTGGCTAGGATTACGAAGACTGATTGTGAAGAGGATAAACGTTTGCTAATATGCTCTAACTAGAAAAATAAATACAAAGATTAAACAATCACAGGAAAAATGATTTTTGACTGAGCATAACTTGTTTTATGATCAACAATTTTTGCTGAACTCCCTCATGAGTACAGGTTTGATAACAATAATCGGGCTGATGATTTCTAAAATTCAAGCCCACTTTTAAGTAAAACCGATTCCTATTAGTTGATGCCTAACAATGACATCTATATTTTCGTGGTTGAGGCGTAAGCACCTCTTTATTCCCATTTTTGCATTCAGTATATTTGCTAACGGTATAATACCTGGTTCTGCTCAAACAGAAATACCTAACACTGCACGTGTGGGTGCGGATAATATTCCGGAAAGACCAGGTGGTAGGGTTGTTGACTCTAACCAAGTAGTGGTTAGGGCAGGTCAAGCTGCGCTAGAGATTATTAAAACTGGAGACCGAGCAGCGGCAGAGCCAGGTGATACTGTTATTTATCGTCTTGCAATTAGAAACACAGGTAGAGCGGTAGCAAGAAATATCACAGTCACAGACAGGCTACCGTTAGGGTTGTTATTTATTCGCAGGTCTATACGAGGCACCATTGGCGACCGAGTAGTACAAGTAAATATCAGTAGCGGTACTACGGGTACAGTAACAATCAGTACACCAGAAGAACTTCAACCGAACCAGTCGTTGAATGTTTCTTATGCAGTCGAAGTAACTCCAGATGCTGTGCGTGGAAACGGTAGAAACCTTGCACAAGCGCGCGCTGGAAACCTCACGAGTAATCAAGCAAGTCATACGTTGCGTATACGTAGCGGTATCGTTTCAGACTGCGGCACAATTATCGGGCGCGTGTTTGTCGATAAAAACTTTGATGGAGAGCAACAACGTAACGAGCCAGGAGTGCCAAACGCTGTAATCTATATGGATGATGGTAATCGAATTGTCACTGACGCGAACGGAATGTACTCATTAGCAAACGTTGTATCTGGCTATCGGTCGGCAACGCTTGATTTAACGAGCTTACCAGGCTATGCTCTAGCACCAAATAACTACTTTATCGAAAGAAACAGCCAGTCACGGATGATTCGATTGGCACCAGGAAGTATGGCACGAGTTAATTTTGCAGTCACTCCAGCGTTTTCAGAGGGTAAACGATGAAAACACAATTAGAAAAAAACATACCTGATCAGTCTCACCTAAATTGTTCTGATTGTCAAAGGGGACAGACCCCACACACAGAACATAATCCAAGTGCTAAAGGTACTTCAGTTTTAATGGCTCTACGTTTAGCTTCGTCAGTCAAAAGTAATGCTGTAAGCACTGCATTTCTGATCTTCGTTGTACCTTCGCTTTTTGCCGCCAAGATATTTGTACCATTATCAGCGCAGGCAGCAACGCTGAATCCTGTACCGAGCGAAGTTAACCGAGATAGACTACTTATTGCTGAAGCGGAAGAAGGGACAACACCCGCGAGTGGACAACTCAACACGACGAACTTCGCAAATCCCACATTCACTAATCCTATAGTTCCTTCTTCTAGCCCAACTCTAACAAATCCGGAGACTTCTCCACAAAATCCCAATCAAACACAATCTACACCACAACAACTCGGTCAAGGAACTGAGACCACCACCCCAACAGCTTTACCCCAAGGAATTACTGCTCAAAAAATTAAGTTAGATATTGCTCCTGCTGGAGACCCAAGAACGCAAGCTGATGGACGTTCAACGATTAAGTTACGTGGGACTCTAACTGACGAAAAAGGTCAGCCGATTTTAGGTGATGTAGTTATAACATTAACCACAAGCGCCGGTAAATTTGTTGGCGCCGACCAAAGTCGTGACCAAGATGGTTTTCAAGTAATCGCGCGCGATGGGGAATTCACTGCTACGCTGCAATCAGATATAAAACCACAACAGGTTCGTGTTCGAGCAGCAGTTGACAAAATCAAAGTTAGAAATTCTTCACGTTTTTCTCCCAGAGTTGACCAACTTGATCCGAGAATAGTTGGACCACGTGGGGATGAACCATTTCCACAAGCGAACGACACCACAATACTAAATAACACGATTGATTCGCCGTTAGAAGCTTATACGCAAGTCGAGTTTGTAACTTTTTTACGTCCTTCCCTCGCTACAGGTATCATCAACTTACGAATTGGTGCGGGTGGTACTGATTACTGGGGTAGCTTTAGTGATTTTCTTAACCCTGGAAAAATAGATAATGGAACAACGGTAGACTTTAAAGCTTCGGTGTTCGCAACGGGTAAAGTTGGCGAATGGTTATTTACTGGAGCATTTAATAGTTATCGTCCGATAAATCAGGACTGCGAAGGCAGAAACAGACTTTTTGGTAGTACTCAGTTTTGCGAACAGCAATATCCTGTTTACGGTGATAGTTCGACGATGACTCCAACTACACCGTCTATCGATAGTGTTTATGCTCGCTTTGAACGGACTCCTTCAATACCAGGCGCCGAACCTGATTATTTGATGTGGGGTGACTATAATACTGAAGAATTCTCGCGCATCTCACAGTTATATACAGCTACAACTCGACAACTGCACGGTTTGAAGTTGAACTACAACTTCGGTGCTTTGCAAGTCACGGGGATGTACGCGAATAATATCGAAGGTTTTCAACGTGATACTTTTGTTCCTAATGGTACGAGTGGAAATTACTTCTTATCGCGGCGCCTACTTGTACCAGGAAGTGAAACTGTTTATGTAGAGGCTGAGGAAATTAACCGTCCAGGTACAGTAGTTGAACGACAACCATTGTATCGAGACTTGGATTACGAAATCGACTACGACCGAGGTACATTACTATTCCGGCGCCCAATATTAGCAACTGATTTAAACCCGTTTGGTACAACTTTGGTAAGAAAAGTAGTTGTATCCTACCAAAACGAAGGTGGTCAAGGCTCTAGTCTTTATGCAGGAAGAGTTCAATATAACTTCTCAAATGATTTGCAGCGAAAATCATTCTTAGCAGGTAGTTATTTGCGTGAAGACCAAGGAGACAATCAATTTGAACTATATGGTGCCGACTTTTTAGTATCGCTTGGCAATGTCGGTAAGATTGTCGGGGAAATCGCGCGTTCAAATAGCGATTTGCTGACAGGACAGAACGTCAACGGTAATGCGTACAGATTTGAAGCAAACGTAAATTTAGGTGAAAGAGTTCTAGGTGAAGGTTATTATCGAGCAGTAGAACCGGATTTTGTCAACAATGCGACAACCAGTTTTTCACCTGGACAGACTCGTTACGGAGCATCGGTACTAGCTAGAGCAACTGAAACTACTACGTTCCGGTTTTCTTATGACTTTGAAGAGAACTATGGTACTGCTCCGGGTAGAGTTGTAGACTTCTTTGATTTGTTTGATCCCCAACCGCAGTCACGTCCAGGTACACAAGTTAGTAATAAACTGCGAACTTTGCGCGCGGGAATATTACAACGCTTTGGTACAAATCGTTTGAGTCCAGAAGCGAGTTTGGAATATGTAAATCGTGACCGTCAAGATCGGGTAAATAATACTCTGAGTGGTAATGCAGATCAACTAGTATCACGATTAAAAGTACCTCTGGGAGAATCACTTTTATTCCAAGCACAGAACGAACAAAATATTGGTGGCAATGACCCCCTATATCCAAACCGAACAACGTTGGGATTAGATTGGAAAGCATATCAAGGTGTGACATTTCGATTAGCGCATCAATTTTATGACAGTAGCGCATTACTTAGAGGAAACTCAATAACAACTTTCGACACCATACTCGACCATAAGTTCTCTGAAAATACGGCAATTACAGGGCGTTATTCTGTACTGAATGCTTATAACGGACTTCAAGGACAAGGCGCCGTTGGTTTGAATAATAAATGGGCAATTGCTCCTGGGTTGCGATTATCACTTGGTTATGAATACGTTTTCAGCAATCTTTTCGGCGCCACTGCCGCTGGTCCTCGCTACGAGCAATACTACACAGTTGGACAAACCGCATCTTCCCTAGGACTATTTTCTGGTTCTGTTTATAGCGTCGGTCTTGACTATACTGATAATCCCAATTTCCAAGCTAGCACCCGATTTGAATATCGCGATGGTAATGAAAACAATAACCTCGTGATTTCTGCAGCGGCTGCTGGTAAGATTACTCCCGCGTTAACGGGGTTAATTAGATATCAACAAGCAGGTGAAGCTAACGTATTTTTACCGTCCGGTTCGAGTGTTACCGATACTGGTGGCATCAGATTACAAGGTCTTGGTGATACTGCTAACTTGAGAATTGGTTTAGCGTATCGCGACCCTACAAACGATAAATTTAACGGTTTACTCAAATATGAATGGCGCCAAAATTACGACTCAATACCCGAAACACAACTCGTAGGTTCGACAGTAACAGGTCATGTGTTCTCAGCGGAAGGAATTTACGCACCAAACTGGCGCTGGGAATTTTTTGGAAAATTCGCACTTCGTAACGGTGTAACCTTTGCTTCGGGCGATAGATTTGATGGAACGGCGAAATTAGCCCAACTCCGTGCCACATATCGTTTAGGTTATCGCACTGACTTAGCTGTAGAAGGACGTTGGATTGGTCAAGATTCAAACAGTAATAACGGCTATACAGAATATGGTTTCGCGGTTGAAAGCGGTTACTATTTAACACCCGATTTACGGTTAGCAGCAGGTTACAGTTTTGGTAGCGTTGAAGTTAATGGCGATAGAGACTTTACTGGTTATCGTTCCGAAGGTGGCTTATATGTAAATATCAGCTTGAAACTCAACGAACTTTTAGGTGGATTCGGGCTACAAAAACCTGTACCAAAACAACAGCAAGAATCTACAGTTCAACCAGTTTCAGCGGCGCCACAAACACCCCCAAATCCATTCCCAGCTAACCCTAGTAACGAAACTCAACCTCAACAACAAACTACACCACAAAATCAAATCCAACAACCAACTCCAACAGAACCAACGCCAACACCCGGTAATCAGTCAAGTACACAAACTCAAGTTGAGTCAAACACACAAAATATACAGTCGAATCAAACTCAACAAACATCAACTCCTGATACTCCACTTCAACAAGCACCTTTACAGGAAACTGTTCCTAATAAAACAGATTCTTTATTACCTTCCAAACAAAGTGAGTTGAAACAGCCAACAGATGTTGAATCTTTTGTGAATCAGCGTACTTTTGGATTTGATACTAATCATACTAATACTGTTTCGTCACAGGAACAAATATCGTTTAACCAACCTCAAGAAGTCGCTGCGGGTGTTGAGTTTACGAGTGAAAATGGATGGTACACAACAGAGGATATTAATAGTCTAAATAGTCGAGATATCCATTTAGAAGAACAAAATGTACTTTCTTACCCCACAAAGTCGGAAAATCAACGAAGAATTCAACCCCTACAACCATTAAGGATATCGGGGCAACAACAGCTTCTAGACAAACTTAAAAAGCATATGAGAGCGTCAATTGACTTCAATCAGTCAGTAAACGCTGCTACTGTTCAAGGTGTAGAGGAGAGGAGTAAGAGTAAACAACCCGCCACTGACTCCCTGGGGTTATAGTGGGGGCTTTTAAAAAGCCCAGTTTACCAGCCTCAGTAACAACTACGTTCTTTACGTCACGACACCCACGGATGCGTAGCTAGTCCGTCCAGTATATCTGGGTATCCATTCGGCTCTGTCGTTAGTCATTAAACATCTTTAAAGGGTTAAGGAAGTGTGGCTAGCGTAAAAAGCGTTAAGAACATTGGCGAAGCTAACATTACCCAAGTTTCTTGGAGGGACATTATGTCCAAAGTTTTCTTAATTGATACAAACAAAAAACCATTAAACCCAATTCATTCAGCACAAGCTCGGCAGTTATTGCGCTCGCAAAAAGCGGCAGTTTTCAGACGTTTCCCGTTTACCCTAATTCTCAAGGAGGCAAAACCTGATATAGAAGTTCAACCACTGAGATTAAAAATTGACCCTGGTGCTAAAAC
Organism: Calothrix sp. CBUCES-K 9914; assembly: GCF_059640475.1. Taxonomy (NCBI): domain Bacteria; kingdom Bacillati; phylum Cyanobacteriota; class Cyanophyceae; order Nostocales; family Calotrichaceae; genus Calothrix; species Calothrix sp. CBUCES-K 9914. The sequence continues at coordinate 26,203 of NZ_JBXXZH010000042.1, read as the reverse complement.
CACAGGTTTATCATTAGTAAACGATTCAACTGGTGAGGTAGTATTTGCAGCAGAAATTCAACATAGAGGTTTTCAAATTAGGGATACTTTGACATCTCGCGCGGCTTTACGTAGAAGTCGTAGAAATAGAAAAACTCGTTATCGGCAAGCGCGATTTACCAATCGTAGACGTAAAGAAGGTTGGATACCACCCAGTCTTACTAGTCGCGTTGATAATATTATTACTTGGGTAAAACATCTGCAAAAATTTGCAAAAGTTGATGCGATTAGTCAAGAATTAGTAAAGTTTGATACCCAATTAATGCAAAATCCGGAAATATCTGGAGTTGAATATCAGCAAGGTACTTTGGCAGGTTACGAGACGAGACAATATTTATTAGAAAAATGGGATAGAAAATGCGCTTACTGCTGTGCAAAAAATGTTCCTTTGCAAGTAGAGCATATTCATTCAAAGGCGAAAGGAGGTAGTAATAGAATTTCAAATCTGACATTAAGTTGTGAGAGATGTAACTTGAAAAAAGGGACAACAGATATTAAAACCTTTCTCAATAAAGACCCGAAAAAGTTAGAGATGATACTCAAGCAAGCTCAAAGACCATTGGCTGATACTGCCGCAGTTAACACTACCAGATTCACTTTATTGAATGCATTAAAATCCACAGGTTTAGCAGTAGAGACTGGTAGTGGTGGATTAACCAAATTCAATCGTAGTCAACAAGGTTTAAAAAAGACACATTGGATTGATGCAGCTTGTGTAGGTCTATCAACACCAACTTTGATTATTAAAGGAGTTAAGCCTTTGTTAATAACTGCTAAAGGACATGGAACACGGCAAATTTGTCGAACTGACAAATATGGTTTTCCAACAAGATACGTACCCAGAAATAAGTTTGTTCATGGTTTTCAAACTGGGGACATCGTAAAAGCAATTGTTAAAAAGGGTAAGAAAATTGGTACTTATGTTGGTCGCATTGCAACCCGTTCTAATGGAAGTTTTAATATCTTAACCAAAACTGGTTTAGTTCAAGGAATTAAGCACAGCGATTGCAAACAAATTCACAAAAAGGATGGTTACTCCTATGCATTTTAAGAGATTGGAAATTGTTTGCCTGTTCCCCTCCTTGTTTTGCTGCTATAAAGCAAAATTCAGTCAGGGTACTACTCAAAATTTCCCTTTCTTTCCTCCCAACACTAAACACAGTGGGTATAGTGTGAGTCTCCAGGGAGGTAATTGATGAAAAATAGGGAAAAGGGAAAAGGTCCAAGGGAAAGGGGAAAAATAAAATGGGAAAAAAGAGATGGAATAACATTTCTATCCTTTAACCAAAACCCCTTACCCCTTACAATACTGGCTTTTAGCTTGTGTTTCCTACCATCAAATGCTGCATTGAGCGAGCAAAATAGTACTAATATTGCCCAGCAACCAAATGCGCCCACAAATGTAACAACGCCAACTCCGGCACTGCGGATAATTGTAAATAGTAACCAAGACGGTAATGTTCAGCAGGACAACCAATTAACTTTACGCGAAGCGGTTGAACTCGCAAATGGAACCCTCAAAGTTGAGCAACTTAGTCCTGCGGAAAAAGCGTTAGTTACACCTTCTACATCTGGGGGTTCGCGGATTGAATTTAATTTACCCGCAGGCGCCACAACAATTCAACTGCAAAAAATCTTGCCTGACTTAGCTTCTCCAAACCTCGTAATTGATGGAACGAGTCAACCTGGTTACGATGCGACAAAATCAGCAACTGCGGAAATTGCTATTCCCATACCAGTTGTAGCCGTAACTCCGGCGCCAAACATAGAGATTTTTCGTGGGTTGACGGTTGTTGCTGATGGAATAACCGTGCGGGGGTTAAGTTTATATGGCTTCAACGCAAGTCCTGTTAAACAGCAGTTGGGAAACTTACTTATATATGATGGTGTTCCCAAACCTGTGACACTAACTACACCACCAGGTGACATTGTTGTTGCCCACCGTTTTCCACCACCAAATACAACAAAACAGCAACCCCCTAACAGCAATTTTCCTTTTTATGACAGGGATGTCCCACCCAAAAATGTCGTTATTGAGGATAACTGGTTAGGACTGACTACTGATGAAAAAATACCCCAAGAAACTTCTGCGTTTGGGGTTTATGTGTTTAACTCACAAGGTACTACAATTCGTCGTAACCGTATTTACTACCATGATGGTAGTGCGATTATTACATCTGTACGTGGTGAAAATACTTTAGTAACACAAAATATCATCGTTGGAAATGGCTTGGCTGGGATGCCGGATGCTTTGCGTATCGAGGGTGTTGTCACAAATTCCCAAATTACAGGCAACTTGATATGCGCTAATGATGGTGCCGGGGTGTATTTATTTAAACCTGATGGTAATCTGCTACTGCAAAATAACAAAATCACCTATAACGGTAGGCGCCTGCGACGAGCGGCAGTATATTTGATGGGTAGTAACCATCGCGTTATTGGTAATGAAATTGATAACCAAACAGGCCCCGGAGTCAGCGTTACCTCATTTCCACGTAACGACATTGGTAGTCGTAGCACATCGAGCGGCAATATCATCAAGGATAACCGATTTGCTGTACTCGAAGGATTGAGTATTGACTTAATCACCCAGCAAAATCTTGAAGTTAGCGACTTTCAACGCGGTGATGGGGCAAACCCAAAACGTAATTCCGATAACCGCCGTCTCGATACTGGAAACGGTGCGGTTAATGCTCCAGAATTTTCCACACGCGCGTTTCCACCGTCAGGCTCAAGTGTCACGGTACAAGGCAAAGCTGACCCAGGTTCGGAAGTCGCAATTTATAAATTGAGCGACTACCAACGCGGCAAACAAGCTGTCTACGACTATGGCTACGGCGCCCTCAATGTACCTTTGGGCATCGTTACTGCTGATGCCAAAGGTAATTTTACTACCAGTATTACTAATATCCAGCAAGGAGACGCAATCAGCGCAATTGCCACTGATACAAAATATGGTACTTCAGAACCATCAGTAGCAGCGGTCATTGGTCAAGCGGGGACTTTTCCTAATCTCACGCCAAATTCACGCCCTTCTCCGATAGTTCCACCACAGTGTACAACGCCACCGAAACCTCCGGCGCCACCGCCACCACCACCGCCACCACCACCACCACCACCATTAAAAATTCGTGTACCGCGTAATATTCACTTCGCGCTTGATAAATCGTTTATCAGTCCAGCTTCTGCGGAAGTGTTAGACAGAGTTGCGGAGGTATTACTACAAAATCCAGTAATTGTAATTGAAATTGTTGGACATACTGACCCACGTGCAAGTGACGCATATAACTTAGCACTAGGTAGACGAAGAGCGTTATCAACACGTAACTACTTATTACGTAGAGGTGTGGCACCTGAACGAATGACCATACGTTCAGAAGGTGAATCACAACTTCTTAACCCTGGAAGTACGGATATTGTGGATTATGCAAGAGATCGACGCGCGGAAATTATCTTTAAAGATATTCGTGGCGTAGATATTATCATCGAACCACAAGAAGACGATTTACAAATCGAACAGCGGCGTCGTAACCAAGCTCAACCACAACGCACACGCCCTCGTCGTACTCGATAAGGAATAAGGACAAAGGGGAAAGGAGAAAGGAAAAATAATAACACTTGTATCCTTTAACCCTAAACCTTTAACCTGAAATATTAGAAATTTAGTGTACCTGAGACTGATGAAACATCCATTTAAACGAATAATTCAAGCGTTTAATAGCGGCTGGATTCGTGTCTGGAAGCGAGATGTAGGAGTTGTAAATCGAAGATGGCTTTATTTTAAGTTTTTTAGCTTTAAGTCATTACGATATTACTTTTTGGCATCAGTGATTGCAGTCACACAAATAGTCGGCTTCTCTTACTTTCCGAAACAGAAAGTAGTAGCGCAAACGGAAAATTTATGTCCTGCGGGAAATGTGCCAACACCTGTAAATTGGACACCAGCAAATGGGGCGCCTGCTATTGCGGCTGAAACTATAAATGTTGGCGAAGTGGCTGTAACTTTCAGTTTTACAGAAAGTCTTCCCGGACGAGTTATTGACAATGTGGAAACAAAAATCGAGAACGGAAACTATGGTGGGATATCCGGACCTAACTTACGGTTTAATATCGGTCAAGACAAAACTCCATCACCAGGAAGTGCGACTTTAAGTCTCAACTTTTCTAGACCTATAATAATTGCATCTCCTTTAACTCTTCTTGATGTAGACCGTAATGGCACACAGGATACGGTAGGGGGTACGGCATTTATTTACCAAGATAGAGTCACAGTTAATGCATTTAATGGTGATGTTCCTGTTGGAGTAACTTTAAGGTCACTTCCCAGTAGGCAAGGTACCATTAATACTCGTGTGACAGGAAACACTGTTGTAGGTACTATTGGAAATTCTTTGCAACAAGATTCAGATTCAAATGTTTCAGTGACACCTGCTAATCAGTTAAACCGCATTGACTTTCTTTACGAACCAGGTACGGAATTTGGTCAACCTTTACAGGATGAAACCGTTGGTTTGGCACAATTTAGTATTTGTCTTCCTGCTCCTCCTGGCGCCACAATTGGTGACACTGTATTCAACGACCGAAACAGTAATGGGACTCAAGACGAAGGAGAACCAGGTATTCCCAATGTAACTTTAATTTTGCGTAACTCGAAAGGTCAAGAAGTCCGCAGAACAACAACTAATAGCAACGGTATTTACAGCTTCTTGAATTTACCATTAGGTAATTATACAGTTGAAGCACTTCGACCAAACACTGACTTTAGAGCAACAACAAATACAACTTTAGCTGCGAATTTAACGCAGCCAAACCAAGAGTTACTGACAGTTGATTTTGGGTTTAATACAAATCGACTAGGTGCTGGAGACGCGCCGAATGTCGTTTTAATCAAGCGAATTACCAACGCTATACGCAATGGTCAATCAATTACTGGTACTAATTTTAACACTTTTGTTCCAGACCCTAATAATAATAATGATGATGCCTTAACATCACCAGAACGCTTTCGAGGTGTTCCGGTATTGGAGGCGCCTGTACAGTCACGAGATGAAATCGAATACACGATTTATTTTTTGGCTGAAGGTAATGAGCCTACAACCAATCTTCGCTTCTGCGACTTAGTACCAAACGGAACTACCTTTGCTAATAATAGTATTAGTATTAGCGGTGCTGGTAGCGGCGCCGACGGTGCTAGGTTTTTATCTCCCCTTGCCCCATTGGACACCTTTACTACCATTTGTTCCGGTAGCAATAATAACGGTGCCGTAGTTGCCAATTTAGGAAATATACCTGGCGGTAATTTCGGATTCGTTCGCTTCCGTGTTTCAATTAACTAATATATGAGGCGCGAAACTTCGCGTCTTTATTCCCTATTATTCTATAATTAATGAATAATTAACAAATATTAAAAACATTAATTGTTCCCTATTTCACTAAAATTTGTCTGTATTTTTAATAAATTATCAAGGAAGGCGCGTCAATGAAACGCTTATTGACCAAAATATTGAAGTCGATACCGATACCGTACAGCAGGCGGTCGCAGCAATTATCGGTTTTATATCCTAAAGCAAATAATCGGAGATGGCGAAAAATTAGTAGACCTCTTCGATATTTTTTTCTCATATTAACGATGGCTGTAACGCAAATAGCCATCTTTGGTACTGTTCCAAACCAAAGAGTAGCTGCTCAAACTGGCAGTATTTGTCCCGCAAATACGGCGCCAACAGTCATAAACTGGCAACCAGCAATTGGTGTAACTGCAATCTCCGCTCAAAACCTCAATGCTGGTGGTGTGGGAGCTAGGTTAAGTTTTACTGAAAGTGTTCCCGGAAAAGTCATTGAATCTGAACTAGTTGAATTCAATAATGAACTTTACGGAACTCGTATAGACAATAACGTTTACGGTGGTCTACCTGGCCCCAACTTAAGATTTCATATTGGTATTGGTAAACAGCCGGCGCCCGTAGGTAGTAATGCGACTTTAACAGTAAATTTCGATAGACCAGTTACACTCGCATCTCCTCTGACTATTCTTGACGTAGACCGGGATGGTTCAAGAGACGCAGGATTTACTTATCAAGATAGAGTAACAGTCAATGCGTTTAATGGCTCTTCCCCTGTTAATGTCACGCTTCAATCACTTGGTAGTACTACGCGCGTAACAGGAAACCTTGCGCTTGGTATCAACGAAAATGCTTTCCCAAATAGTTCGGATGGTAACGTATCTGTTACACCTGCCGGTCAAATTACCAGCGTCAGACTTATTTACGAACCTGGTACTGAATTTGGTCCTCCAAAACAAGATGAAACAATAGGTCTTGCCAGAATCAATATTTGTGCCCCCTCGAATACTGGTTCAATTGGTGACACAGTATTCAATGACCGTAACGGTAACGGAGTTCAAGACCAAGGTGAACCAGGTATACCGAACGCGACTTTAATCTTACGAGGCGCCAACGGTCAGGAGATATCCAGAACTACAACTAATAGCAATGGTATCTATGGCTTTACAGGTTTACCAATTGCTGATTACACAGTTGAAGCAGTTCGACCGAACAATGACTTTAGACCAACAACAAACACAACTTTAGTAGCCAATCTCACACCGACTAACTCAAACAGACTTGATATTGACTTTGGTTTCCGTTCAACTGCTTTAGGCGCCGCTGGGACACCAAATATTCAACTTCTTAAACGAATTACTAATGCCACACGTAGTGGACAACCGATTACTGGCACAAATTTCAATACATTTGTTCCAGACCCAAATAATAATAACGACGATGCGCTTCCAGCACCAGAACGTTTTCGAGGAGTTTCGACGTTAGAGGCGCCAGTACAATCAGGAGATGAAATTGAATACACAGTTTACTTTCTGACAGAGGGAGAAGAAAACATCAGTAACGTGCGCTTCTGTGACTTAATACCAAACGGAACCACATTTACAAACAACAGCATTGCTATAAGTGGTGCAGGTAGTGGTGCCGATGGTGGCAGATTTTTATCTCCGCTTGCCCCATTAGGTACATTCACCAATATTTGCCCAGGCAGTAACAATAACGGTGCCGTAGTTGCCAACCTAGGCAGTATTCCTGGCGGCAACTTTGGGTTTGTACGCTTCCGCACCACGATTAACTAGTAGGGTGTGTGACGCTACCAACAATCTGAAAACGAAGCAATAATCCAGTAGCGTCACGCACCTTGGTATGATGTGGATGGTTTTTACCTCTCGTGATCTGATTATTTTTCTAAATTTATGCGAAAAACTCAAAAAAATCGTTTGTTTGCTTTAATAGCTGGCTTACTTGTATCTTCTGCTTTGATAGGTGAAAATATAGTTCAAGCACAACGTCAACCACGTCCAGTAGATTTACTTAGGTCAAAATGTGTTTCAAGCGGACTAGGAAGCGCGCGTGAAGATAATACAGACATTTCAATAGGGAGATCAGTATACACAAGTCGATTCTTTTTGGGTCCAGGTTCACGTTCTGCATCACTAACGTGTAAAATCAAACCTGATAATAAACCGCAGCCAATTTTTCAAACCTTAAATTTAGGGTTTGGGATGCGTGATAGCGATAATCGTAGTCCAAATGCGGAAGTCAGAATATATTTAGATGGTAAACCAGTAGATAGTCGAACTGTTTCAGCTTCACAGCAAAACACATTGGCATTAGATGTTAGTAATGCTAGTAATGTTTCGATAGAGGCTGTTTGTTTGGGTGGCAATAGATATTGTGACCGCATTTACTTTTACCAAGCAAAGCTGACACGTCCAACAGTTCAATCAAATGTGGTGCCATCTTCACAACCAACTCAACAATTTAGTGTTCCTGGGGCGCCAACACCTGTGCCACCACCGGCATCTACCCCTGTAACTCCACAAAAGTATTGATTTTATGTTTTTCGTAGTAAGCACTGAGCGTGCTTATCTTCAGTATCGACATGAAAGCACTGAAGTGCTTATTACAACGGGTGGGGACTCTTGTGAGATTTTGGAGTTGGTGCTGGTTGCGAACTTCCAAAATCAAATAACTTCTGTAGGTTTTCCTCCAAGGTCAGGTTTTCCTGTTTCGGAGGCACCTTTTTCTGAGTTTTCGCCCCTTTTTGAAGATTAGGTCGCTGCTTTGATAAATTTTCGGCACCTTGGGCTATATTATCGGCAGCTTGCTGCAACAGTGGATTGATTTTATCTCGCCAGTACTGAATATTAGGCAGTTTTTCAGGGTGTTTCTGATACGAAGTAACTTTGTCCCAGTTACCCTTCGCAACTGCTTGATCTATATCCTTAAATAAGGACTCGGCTTTTGACCAGTCTTGCTGCCATTGAGAAATCATTTTACCTGTCTCCTCAATTCCCGCAGGTACTGATTTTAATAAATCAATTGCTCCCTGTAAATCACCAGAATCATACCTCTCGCGCGCTTCTTCGACTATTTTAGTGTCCTGCTCAGACTTTGTTGAGGTTACTTGGTCGGGAGAAGTTAATTTATTATTATCTGTATTATCTTCTGTATTTTGGTCTTGATTATTATTCTTATCTTCACTGTTATGATTTCCGAACGGCAACCAATCAGCTATGGTTTTAGGTTTTGGTTCCGGACGCGCGGCAATAACTTTACTATCGTTAATAATTTTTGTCGCAATACCCTTGTCACGTAAACAATTCCCCCACTCCGAACTGTTGCCAATTACATCCGAGTGAACCCAAGCGACTTTACCTGTATCTAATCGCACTTGTACCCAACCACGTTTTGTGCGTGTGCCAGTCACTTCTAAGGCAGTACGCTCGCTAACGGTTTGTAATATCGTATCAGAAGATATAGCCGTGGGTTCAGAACGAATATTAGCTGTTTCACTCGTGACCGCCATACAAGTTTGTGCAGCTAGGGTATTACCCGACTTCCAATTAGCTGTTGCGCTTTGAAAGTTTTTTACAATTGCTGGCGCCACGTATGCTGCACCACCAGCTAGTAATGCCAAAATGAATAGCTGTAATATATCTGGTCCAGTGGCTCCTTTACGTATCGCTCTTACACTCGTAGTCACAGAATATTTATCATGATTCCCAGGCGCCACGGCAATTGTTTGCTGTCGCGATTGTAGCGAAGAGTGTTTAACGATTGCGTACTTTTCGTGATGATATTCTTGGTTTGGGGGAGCGGCTGGTACAAATGCACGTAAAGCTTGTAAAGCTTCGGTTGCGGTTTGAAACCTGTCTTTAAAGTGATAGCGAATCATCTGATTTAAGATGACGCTTAACTGTGGACTGATAGAAACAGAGTTTTGCCATATCAGTTCCCCGGTGTTATGGTCTTCTTGTAAATCCATTGGCGCCTCACCAGTCAGCGCTTGAACGGCAATAATACCAAGTGCGTAAATATCGCTATTCGGACGAGGTTTGCCCTGACCTTGTTCGGTGGGCATGTATCCTGGCGTGCCAATTGCTACCGTAGCTGAATGCTGTATACCAGCAGTGCGGGTATAAGAAGTAGCACGTAACTGTTTAACGGCGCCGAAATCGACTAATACTAGCTTGTTGTCACCACGGCGCCGGATAATATTATCAGGCTTAATATCCCGGTGAATAACTCCCTGCTGATGGACAAATTCAAGAATGCTAAGGACTTCATCTAAAAGTTGAACGACCTGACCCTCGCTGAGGCTTTCTCCCGGAACGAGTTCTTCACTGAGTGTATGCCCTTCAATAAATTCTTGTACTAAATAAAATTCTTGATTATCAACAAAATAAGCCAAAAGCCGAGGAATTTGGTTATGACTCCCCAGTTTTTCCAGTGTTTCTGCTTCGCTATGAAACAAGCGTTTAGCAGTATCAAATATTTTAGAATCGTTATTAGAAGCAGGTTTGAGATGCTTGACTACGCAGATGGGGTTGCCAGGTCGCTTGGTGTCCTCAGCAATGTAAGTTTCACCAAAACCGCCCGTGGCAAGAACTCTGATAACTTTATAACGATAGTCTAGTAGCTTGCCAATCATATATCCTCCAAGCTTGTTGACACCCGACTCGAACGGGTGGTAATAAATATCTCCAAATCCTCCGCAGCAAAATCCGCTATCTTAAGAAAAGATTTTGCCAAAAACCCAACTTTTTTATAGATATTTTTGTAAACATAATTTGTAAATTTTTGAGAGAAGAATTTATCAAACGTCAACTATGGCACTTAAGATAACCGACTCCAACTCCTGGCAGCAGGCAGAAACCCTGATGCAACCAGCATTTATCCGTCTCATCGATAATATCCGTAAACATCTTGACGTATCGAATTGGAAAGGAACGTACCAGGATGTACTGGTTTGGCCTCCTGACACTACTTCGGAAACCAAAGTAATGGTGACTTCTTTAGTCGAGGAACTCGAAACAGCAAGTCCGGAACGAGCAGACGATGTAAAGCAGACCCTCGCAAAATTACCAATTCCCCAACCAGGATATCATCTGTGTCTACAACGTCAAGAGCAGCGCCAAGAAGTCGATTTGTGGGAATTGTGCTACAAAGTATGTTTTGAGAATTATGGGTCAGATGAAGAAGTATATATAGATACTACTTTAATCGATGAACAAGGAGAAGTGGATTGGAATGCACTAGATTTAAAAGCCAAGCAAGTCGTTGATACTGTGTTTGAAAATTTACCTTGATCCCCCCTAGCCCCCCTTAATAAGGGGGGAACAAGAAAAGAAACAAATCTTAGCCCCCCTTATCAAGGCTTTCAAGGGTAGGTTTTTTTGAATCGAGCAAATAGTTGAGAGAATTCTCAATTGCTGAACGAGGTTTCGTGGTTTCAGGATTTGGACACCCGCGCTCAATAGGCAAAAAACGACCAAATCCAAAATACCTACCTTGGTAAGCCTTATCAAGGAGGGTTGGGGGGATTTTAAATATTTTATACAATATATACTTAACTAATAATCATTGTAGGTTGGGTGCAGGCTTTGCGGAACCCAACTTAAAATCTATACTGATGTCATGCTGAGGTACGTAAACGAAGTTTTCCCGAAGGGTAGCATCTAAAAGATTTTAAGGCTTATTTAATTTTGAAGAGTAAGAGAAATAACCACAAAGGCACAAAGGACACAAAGAAAGAATTATTAACCCAGTAAACTTAATGAAACTGACCAATAGCTCACGACGTTATTGATATCGGTAGTAAAGATATTTACCATAGAGACACAGAGGGCACAGAGAGGAGAGTTTCTTGAGCTTAAAATTAGGCGCCTATTTTCTAAAATTTACGGAGACAGAGAAAATGTTCTAAAAGCGCCCTTTCATGTCATAAGTCTGCTTTATCATAAGTAGAAATCATTCAGATTACGGAAAATCATACTGTAAGCGGAAATTCTTTGTTTGATGCGGCGCCTACAATTGATAATTTGTACCTTATCTAATATTTGGCGCCTTAAAATCCTTAACCGAGCATTATGGGAATCTGCTTAGGTTTCCAGCTATCTAAAGACGTGCGAAGCGGAGCTAATTCGTTTAAATACTCATTTAACTTAACTTTCTGGGTTTCAAGAATAGCACGAATTCGCATTTTTTCAAATTCTCTGGTCTCCCGTTCTTTCAACAAACTGTCAAACTCATCCTGAAACTTATTGATATAATCATTAATTTGCTGCTCTGCACTTCTAAAGTCCTCGAAAATTTGTTTTTCAACAATTCGTTTGAGAGCCTTGATGCTTGCTAATGATTGATTATCTATGTTTTTTTGAATTGCTTGACATGTTTGTTGTAGATCAATCTCATAAAAGAAGCGTTGTTTATCATCATATACTGGCACTTCTTTAAAAGCTCTTTTTTCATAGTCAACATCAGATTCACAAAAACCTTGTCCTTTCTCTCCTTCCTTCTTTTCTTTTTTATTTTCTTTGAATACTTTATATGGTTCTTGTTGTTCTTTTATTTTTGCGTCTATTCCAGAAAATTCAAATTCAGGAAACTGAATAGAGTTGATGTTTAATGTAACTTGCAACGACTCTCCCAAATAGCTAGATAGTTCATTTGATATTTCTTGAATATCATGTTGAATACTATGTACTAATTCCTCTCTAATTTTAGTACCATGTCTAATAAGTTTATCTTGTGTGTCTAACCACCAAGTTTTAATATGGGGGGCATAATATTCATTTATAGAAGTTTTTATATTTTCAGCTTCTTCCCTTGTTTTGCATCTAACTTTGTAAGGGTCAGAGCTTTTATAATACTCATCAGATAAATTATCAAAAATAGCTGGTATTGATTTTTTCAAATTATCTACCAGAGAAGTTTTTGTTTCAAATGAGAATGAGAGACCACCTATAAAAGGAAGCCATTTTGGTAGGCTAAATCCTAATCTTACTTCTCTAGAAGGAAGAATTTTACTGTCATCTATTATTTGATGTTGAGTTTGATATTGCTGTTGCTGGTTTTCCTGTTTGCGGGATACAGCTTTAGCAATTTGTTCTATTTCTGCCTCTATCTTAGCTTTTGCCCCATCTGAAAATTGGCTTACTCCCTTGCTAAACTCGCTAATCAAAATTTCTTTTTGTTCTTCCACAGACTTTTTTACATCTTGCACTTTACTTTTAGAATAATCAGCGCGTTTCCTGTAATCAGCTACTTTTTGCTTTAAGGTTTCGATCTCCATATCCCAAGCGCTAATTTGTGTGTTCAAAGTATCCTCGATACCTTTAGTCGCTTTTTCAAGTTTTGCTAAGGCATCACTTAAAAGATTCCAACCTGAATTTTGTACAACTGTTTGAATTACAGATTGTTCAATCGTTACTATTCCACTATCTACCAGTGCTTTTGGTGCAATATCAGTCATTTTTGGAACACGTATATCACCGTCTTCATCTTCTTCAAAATATCTCGAAAGGAAAAACTTTTTAAAATCCTTTTTATGCTCGTCGCTTGCTCGTTTGCTTTTTATAAGTTTTGCTAATAGCCCTTGCCATGCACTTGCTGAATAAATAATTGGTTCTGGTATGCCAAAGCCAATCAAAGCTTGCCTTAAATCAGCTATAACATCTTCAATAGCTCTGTCTTTCTCTGCTTTCCGGTCAATCTTATTAAGGATAAAGTAAATTTTTCCGGTATTTTGTGCCAAAAATTCTTTTCGCTGCTCGATTAAATCTTGGAGTAGTTCGGAATTTGTATTGTCTTTGAACGAAGAGTAATCCAAAATAAACAAAATAGCATTACAAGTTCGTAAAGCTTCTAAAGCTGTTTGTTTAAGTGCTACTGTACTAAGATTAGCAGATTCCCACTCGTTGGGGCCAGGAGTATCTACCAAAGTAAAACCGTTTAAAGATGTTAGTTTACTAATTGCCTCAATCGGATGCTGTATTTCAAAGAGTGTAACATTATCTTTATTTGCTGTACGTCGAATCTCACGGGTGCGTTCTAACAATGTGTGGCGAAGTTCTTCCGCATTTTCTACAGGAATTTCAAATGGTTTCCTTTGTCCCTGTCGATACTCCAACAGTTTTGGTGTAGCTTCAGCACTAATTGGTCGTATATCAGTACGGCAAACTGTACATGCTTCTGACTCACTGGCTAAAATATCGGCGCCAATAATGGCATTCAGGAAAGTACTTTTACCAGCTTTCATTGCCGCAATTACCGCGACTTGATACTTTTGCTCTTTTAAAGCGGTTAGTGCTTTGTTAATGTCATCCTCTACACTCTGTAAACTTTTTGTATCATCTCCCTGATTAAGACGACTTTGACGAATTTCAGAAAGATACTGTAAAAGTCGCGTACCAATACTATGTATATTTTCGTGCGTTAATTGAAACTGCTCAGAAGACATCACTGCACTCACCTTTGAAGCAAAAGTTAGTTGAAACACGTACAGCTTAAATTAACAAGTTAAATAATGCCTTCAGTGATACCACTGAGGTAGAAATATGCGGGCACCTATAATATCTCAAATTCCTCAATGCTTATCCCAGCTTGTCGTAAAATACTGCCAAGCGTACCAATACTTATTTCCCGTTTGTTAGGTACTATCGCAGTACGTGTTCCTTCGTCGGTTATTTTTGCAAACTTTACGTGACTACTTTTTTGACTAACTTCCTCAAAACTAGCAGCTTCCAGCTTACGTTTTACTTCACGAAAAGGTAATGGTTTAAGCGGCACCTATTTCTACCTCAAAAGTCTTAATCTGGGGTAGTATCGTAGCTATTGGTGGCTCAAAATACAGTGACAAAGCTTCGCTTAAATTCGATAAAGCTTCAGCTTCAGTTTCTCCTTGACTTGCAATATCCACTTCCAAGCATTGTGCGACAAACCAGTTATCCTCTTGCCATACACTTGCTGTAAATGCCTGTTTCATAAGTTTCGCTTTTTAAATCTTTATATTTTTTTAATTAGATAAGTTTATATTGTGTATTATAACATATTTATTCAGCTACGCTAGTTACTTGCAAAGAAAAAAAACTATATGAAAAATCCTGAAAAAATTAAATTACATATACGTCCTCGTCCGACTGAGACGGTTTCTATCAAAATACCAACTGATACATTAAAATCGCTTCAAAAAATAGCTGCGATAAGGGATATGTCTGTAGAAGCTTTACTTAAGTTTTATATTGGTCAAGGTTTAAGGCAAGACGAGCGCTAAACAATTTTCTGGGCGCCTGTTGGATGGCAAGATATATACAATCTGAAGAAGAGGTTACAAGAATTATTCAATAAATTCAAGCGGAAACATCGCTATAGTTATTATTTAAAAAATTTGATAAGGAGAATTATTTTTCTGCCAATTCTGAATTAATGTATAAAGCTGTGTGCTACGAAAATATGACTCTTCGTAAGCAAGACGTAATTCTCTTTCTAATAATTCTGGTTTCACATCGTTTGTGTTGCATGACCCTAGTGTCTTACATAACCCTATAGACAAAATGCAAATGAGGTCATGACCGCAACAAACATGCCATAAGTCATGATTAGGATTTTGTAACGCATTTAATAGCTTCTCGACTTCTTTATCCACTAAGGCAGGTTTTTGAGAATGATTTTTAACTACTTGTATAAATGTCAAAGTATTTATAGATAGAGATTTTTGCTCGATAAATTTGCTAAAAGTTAATTCTTCAAACTTCAGATTGAGATTATGTTTAAGAGAAGTCCACCTAAGATAGCCTATAATTTTTCCACATTCAACAAGCGCTTTGCGAACATCTTTACCAAACTTAAGAATTTTCTCTTCACTACCTACCTCACGAAGAAGCTTGTCAAGAGCAGGTGATTTAATCAGCATTACCTCAAGGTCATGGTCATCCGTCATCAGTAAGTTATTACTGGTACGAACAAAACCTTCAAGTATATTAAAATCAGCATCTACAATTGCAAGCACACCTTTAAAATTATCTTTGTCAAGAATATCTAGCGCATTTATGGCATTATCTTTATTCAAGGCAATAGAAAATTCACACTTATCTTGAGATACTAAACGTTCGTATACTAAATTATCAGAGCGACCTTCTACTATAATAAAGGCGCCAGGAAAACTACTGCGCCTCAAACGTATTTGATTAGCAATACGTTCAGGAGTTATATATTCTCTCATTTATTATGCACCCTTTAATTCTACAGTTAAATCCCATCTATCATGAATTAAGTCAGGAGAGTGAGTTGCCAATAATACATCAAGCTTAGAGACTTGGGTAATTTTTTGTAAGTCTCTTAAAAACTGAACTTGCCACTCAACATGAAGCGATAACTCTGGTTCATCTATAAGAATTAATGCATTGGGTTTTGCTTTGAATAATAATTCATAAAGCATTATTAACTCGTGCTGCTCACCTGATGATAAATTATCTGGGGATAAAGAGCTACCATTACGATTAAATACAAAACCTTTTTCTTTGTTAATCTTTAATTGTTTATATGAAAATCTTTGATTAATAATTCCTTTGAAAATGTCTATTCGTTCTGCAAGGTCTTCAAATAAACTAAGCTTTTTATCTATATCATCTATATATATAGATAAAACTTGCTTTGTACTATCGTCTATTTGCTCTTGTATTTCAAAGTCAGGGTAATTATCTTTTTCCAGTAAACCAGTACTAACTAAGTGAGAGCGCTTCTCTTCTAGTGTACTTAGTTTTTGCCGTAGTTCTTCAAAAGTTAATAATTTAGCATTTTTTTGCTGAACTAACCGAATAGGGAAGCTTTTATCTAGAGACTGAGATAATGAACCATATTCTGCTAGTTTAGCTTTAATCAAGCTTGAAAGTTCATTTGCGTATGAAGCAACTGACAGCATTGTAGATGGTTGTTCTAATTTTGAATTAATATTGTATAATGATAAATCAAATAGTCTTTGAGATTCAATAAAACGAATACTAATAGAGTCTTTTAACTCTTGAAGCCAATCTGGTATTTTTATATAATCAGAAGCTACAGGTAGTAAGTGACTAAACTTCTCAAATACATCTTCCAAAGATAAAATTTCGTTATTGTCGAGGTTGACCCATGCTCTAAGTGATATTCTCTCTAATTGAGGTATATTTTCTATAGCAGATAAAGGAAAGTCTAATATGTTGGCATCTAATACCTTAGTTTTAAATTGCTTTTCTTCGCTCCAGTTTTGCTTTCTATAATTTAATATAATGCTTTTTTCTAGTAATTTATTATTGTTTGCTTGGTTTACTCGTATATAACTAAAATCATCAAATTGTATTTTCAACTCATCAAAATAAATTTTAGATAGTTCATAAAAGTTTAGACTAAACAAACCATTAATTATTCTAAGTAAAGCGGTTTTACCAACTCCATTTTTACCATGAATGATGGTGATACGTTCATCTAGTTTCATGGTGACTGTATGGTTGAATATCCCAAATAGGTTACGCGCGCAAATTTCTGTAATTCTCATACTCAGATATTAAGATTTATTTAAATCTATATATATAATACGCTTTTGTTCTTGGAATTTGAGAGGATGTTATAAAAGTGTCTTTCTGTGTTACACCTCACTACATATCGTGCGGCGCGTCTCTACTGTCTCTGTGGTAAAAATCTTTACTATTAAAATTGGTGTTAAAGTTTTTATTTTTGATGTTGGGTTGCGCGCGGGCGCTTCACCCAACCTACAGGTGTTACACTAGCATTTGAAATAACCCAATTAAGTTTTCGTCTGGGTCGCGTAGGTAAGCTGTTTTTATTCCGTAGTGCGGGTTATTCATTGGCGCCACGGCAAACTGAATTCCTTTATGCTTTAATTTGTTGTATTCTTCTTCTACATCATGCACTGTTAAGATTAAGGCTACTTTGTCTTGACATTCTGCATTGTCTGGTTTGTGTGCGTTATGGATTATTTTTGCCATTTCTTGACGACGAAATAAACTCAGACGCATGTTTCCAACGGCAAATTCAGCATAACCGTCTTCGATGTCTTCTTGTTTGACTTCAAATTCCATGATTTCTTTGTAGAAGAGAAAACATGCTTGTAAGTCTGAGACGAGCAGTCTTGTATACGCAGAACTAACTTTCATACAGTTTTGTTTTAGTTTTATAAAGTATTTACATGATCACTCATAGCTCTCCTTGTACTGTCTCAGCTTCTATTCTCTTCTTTAATTCGGCTTCCAATCGTTCATATGTACTAACCGCTACCCCAGGTCTTGACCTAACAATGGTAAGGTAATGTTGAAAACCGTCTTCGTCCGAGGGATGTTTTTTTACGTACTCCCTCAACTCAGCTTCGGTTAATTGTTGATAGTTACTCATCTGACTAATTCCTCTCCATTACTTAAAATTTCTACTTCAATTGTTTCTCCTATAAGCACCACAATTCTTTGTGTGCGAGTATCGAACTTGTTAGTTCAACTGTTCGTAGTAGATTGCTTACTCGCACGCATAAGCTGTAGAAAGCTTTTACCTGTTCAATTGTTGGCCTGTTTAACTGAATGTCTCTGGTCATACACTTTCCCTATCACTTTTTCCATCTTCTTTTTTTTTGCGATTAGCTACGGATTTAAGAATGATGGCTCTACACAGTTGTGTTACTGGTATAAATTCTGACTTAGCCCACTCTTCCAGGTAGCCAAAATCCTCCTCATCAAATCTAATTTGTACTCTAGGTTTATCTGACGGCATAAATAACAAGTTACTTCTAGTAACTCATTATCAGCCTAGAAAAGCCTTTTGACAATTTTAGAGTCTCTTGGTTAACAAGTGACTCACTTGCAATCTAGTATACCACTAATCGTCAGGCGCCCTTAGTTGTGGTGTTTCTGCCAAAACTGGATGCTCACGATAGATTTTTATGCGGGTATTTCGTATCGGCTCAATAAGTTGGGGTAAGTAGTGATTACTTGGTGTTGTTGAATAAATTTATTATTCATACAAATAACTTAAGCCATGCGGGCGCCCCGCGCCCGCTGCGCCACGGAACGCTGCTTTAAATAATTTGTGTTTCTTGGCAAGAATGCGGCTAAGAGCGTTTTAACTACATGAGCGCACATGTTTTTATTAGAAAGTAGAAGAACTGATTATATTGACTAACAACAAAAAATATAAACTACTATAGTGTTAATCTAATAACGAACTTTTAAAGCGCACCACTACGACCGCGCGCTTCTGCTCTTGCAGGCAACGAGCATAAAAATTTTTAAGCAGTACAGTTGAGCGCACCTAAAATCAAAGGTACGAAGTTTTTAATTTGATACGCGGATTAACTTGTTAATGTTTATCCTGACATACAAAATAGTTCTTCTTGCCACGAAGAAAGCAGATACGTAGTCAAAGATTTATTTCTAATGATTGTTCCCAATGATGGAATGTCACTTTTACTTCGTTAAATTCAGATTCAAAATCATCGTAATTTTTTATGAGCAGATTTGATAAGTAACCTGCTGACATTGAAATACCAATATCTTCTAATAATTCTAATAATTTACCTTGCGTCATGTTACCTCCGTAATATAGGCTTATGACCAAGGCTTTGATACAAGCGACCGAACTCCCCATCATAACCTGCTGGTAACGGTGCCAAGTATGTTTTACCCTCTGATGCAGAGTAGAATTTCTGTTTTAGGAATAGTACATTGTCAGTTTTTAGTGAAATATCTTGTACTATTACCTCCTCGTAACCCTTAAATTCTGCGTCAACTGGTAGCTTAGATTGTGGGTACTCTAAAATCTTTTTTCTATCTATTTCGATGTTGGCATTTTTGCTACTTTTAGTATGCTTAGAAGGAGTTTTTCGTTCTTTCTCCGACGAATGGTCTTTCTTGAATCCACTTGTTTTATTGGCTTTAATGTCTGGCTTACCCTTTTCTCCTTTAAGACGGTTGTTTTCATCTCTAAGCTTTTGGTTCTCTTCTTCTAAGCTTTTTATCTTTATATTTTGTTCTTCTATTAAATTCAAGAGTACTTCTATAGTTTGACGCAGTGAAGGGTCTGCAATTCCTCTTGGGTCAACGCTTTGCAGTAACTCAGGTGCTAATTTTTTATTCTTCGGATTTTGCGTCATGTATCATATTCTACGGCACCATGTTACCAAATAAATCTTTTTATTTTTTCGTGCTATGTATCCGCTCTGGGGCACCACCATTAATGCATGACGTATCGGCTCAAATACGTGTATAAATGGCATAAGGCGCCGTTTGGGTTAGACTTTGGAGGCAATAGGGCAATATCATTGGCTTGGTAAGAGTGCGCTTTCCCTTTACTTTACCCTAGCATGGCGCCATGCTGTTGTGCATGGACGCTACCCCTACTTATTGAGCGGATACCATTAAAGCAAGTTTCTAAGTCGTGTTTTAAACCTAATGCACTTTGGTATCTATCTTCGGCATTTTTGGCTGTGAGCTTGGCAATAATATCTGATAAAATCTCAGGGATATTTGGATTTAGATGGTGAACTGGTGGTAGTTGTTTGGCAATATGACAATGTACCAATTCGATAGGGTCATCCGATTCAAAAGGGACTTTACCTGTGAGGAGTTCGTATAGAGTAATACCTAAACTATAAAAATCAGTGCGATAATCGATACCGCGATTCATGCGTCCTGTTTGTTCGGGAGAAATATAAGCGAGTGTACCTTCGATAACACCAGGATTTTGTAATTCTTGTATTTCTCGTGGTAGTAGAGAGGAGATACTAAAGTCAATGATTGTAACTTTCTTCGTCTCAGGATTAATTAAAATGTTGGCAGGTTTGATATCTTTGTGAATAACACGGTGGTTGTGTAGCTGGTCGAGGATAGATGCAATTTGAATTGCGACAGTAAAAAAATCGGTTAAATCATGATGACTTATCCATTGAGTGAGTGGTATTCCACCAAATTCCATGATTAAAGCATAACGTCCACATGTTTCAAGACTATATGGTTTAACAACTCCATCAATATTAAGGTTATTAAGGTTTTTGCTGATAATGTACTGATTACGAAACTGAACGATTTCGTCGAAACTTGGGTTGAGGTTTCGCATCAGCTTAATTGCAACGGATGCTTGGTCAGAAGAACAGGCGCCTGTATATACTAGGGTTCTGGAACTAGCATAAATTTGTTGTTTAATGCTGTAACCTGCAATTACTGGCTTTTCTGTCTCCATGTGTGCTACCTAAAAGTCAAGCTGTCACATGTATTATTCCCAGGAAAAGCCATACTAATAACAACTTTTACTTACCAATACAAAACCTACTAAAAATTTTATCTAATACAGATTCTGTAACCTCTTCTCCTGTAATTTCACCTAAAGCATAAATGGCGCCACGTAAGTCAATGCTCCAAAAGTCAAGAGGTAAATTTTGTTCGATTGTTAATAGTACTTGTTCTAAACATGATTTTGCTTGTGTGAGTGCGGCGCCTTGACGCTGGTTAATGGCAAAATCTAAATCAGCAGCAGTAATCTTTTCAGTTTGGATTTTTTCTAGAATGGCTGTTTCTAATGCGTCTATTCCTTGATTTTTGGCTGCTGCTGTTTTGACGATATGGTTTATTTCTGCTGGGTAATCATATACCGACGCAATATCGATTTTATTAATGACTAGGATTAATGGGCGCCCTTTCACATTCAGATATATTTCTTCATCATCAGGTGTCCACCCTTGGGAAGCATCGATAGTTAATAGTACTAAATCTGCTGACTCGGCAGCTTTGCGCGAACGTTCGACACCAATTTTCTCTACAGTGTCTTCTGTCTGTCTGATTCCAGCAGTATCTAATACTTGTACAGGTATACCACCTACAACTAATTGTGATTCTACGACATCGCGCGTCGTGCCAGGTAAATCTGTAACAATTGCCCTATCGCTACGACTCCACGCATTTAGTAAACTGGATTTTCCGACATTTGGGCGCCCAACAATAGCCACTTTTAACCCGGTTCGTAGTAATTCTCCTTTTTCTGCGGTAGCAAGAATACGATTTATTTCTAAGCTAATTTTTTGAATTTCCGTAGTGATAAACTCATAATCCAACGGAGGTAAATCGTCTTCAAAGTCGATACGTGCCTCAATTTCCGCTAAAACATCCAAACAATCGGCACGCAGTTTTTTTATTGGTTGAGCAAGTTTTCCTGTAATACCAGCTAATGCAGTTTGTGCAGCTTGTGGAGATTTGGCGCCAACTAAGTCAGCGATACCTTCAGCTTGCGTTAAGTCTAGGCGCCCATTTAGAAACGCGCGTAGTGTAAACTCACCTGGTTGTGCAAGACGGGCACCTGCTTCTAAACACAGCTGTAACACTTGCTGTACTGCCATAATTCCCCCATGACAGTGAAACTCCACCACATCCTCACGGGTATATGAACGTGGTGCTTGCATTATTAATAACAACGCTTCGTCTACAAGTTCTTGGGTTTGAGGATGACGAATGTAACCATATAAAATGCGGTGACTTTCCCATGCTTGTTTACCCGGTGCATGGAAGAGTTTTTTGGCAATGTCTAGAGCTTCGGAACCTGACGCGCGTACTATTCCCACGCTACCTTGTTGTGGGACGATAGCGGTAGCGATGGCAGCAATGGTTCCAGTAGTGGCGAAAGGCATAGGGTTTGGATATGGGATATTTATATTTTGTACATTAAAACGTAGGGTGTGTGGCGCCATGCACTAACGGAAAATTGTGACAATATTTGTATTTAATGCGATGTATATGATGATCTGGGCTGCGTTCATTAATAGCCTATAGCTGCAAGCTATAGGCTGATAGCTTAAGTCCTCTGAAGAGGACTGATTTTAAATAAAATTTTAAGACCTGCATCAACGTGCGTTTCAGCTACATTTAAGATGAGATTGCTATTAGCCCAACACGAGCAATGATTAAGCAAGCACTCTGCTGTTACTAATGCTATGCTTTTTTATCAAGCTAAACCTTTATCTACGATTGGTGTCAACGGGTCACTTCAAAGCTAGTATCCCATTAATAAGCAGTGTAGGATCAGCGATAGCATCATCGGCAGCAAATAACACCCAAACAAAGCCAAGGATTGTCAATCCGCCGGGTACAGGCGGTTGCTAAAACCTCTTATATGATAATTAACCTTAATAAGGCGATCCTTCTCCACTATCTGTTGGACCTTGACCACTATAATAATTTTCTCGAAGTCAGTTTCTAATAAATTGCGCGCGTAGTAACGTCCTGCAAATTGGTAGTATTGAGCATCAGTTGCAGTATAACAGCGTTCACCATCAAGGATTAAATGGACGCGCTTACTGTCTCCTGGTTCAATTAAAGAACGTTCAGTTCTCGTTGCAGCCCATCTTTTGAACAACGCACGGGTAGTAGTAATTTCTTCATCTGTAAATAATACAGACAATTCAATACGCGGCGCCCCCCAACGTTGGTAGCGACCAGGAAGAAACCCTAGCCAATCAAAATCTGTAACTCGTTGAATTTGTTTTGTTGCCAGTGCTAAAGGGAGGGCAATAGCTTGTAGCAAGGTTGTCTTCCCCGTACCATTATCGCCTAGCACCAAAAACCTGTTACTAATGGTATTAATGGTTTGGTTTTGGAATGACACCTCCAGATTCTCAAAGCGCTTAAAATTATTGATGCTGATGGACTCAACTTTCATAGAAAACTTGGGGGTACACGCGCATTTCACCTCGTTATACTATAAAGCGTGCAAGTTCAAAGCGTCCTAGAGAAAGGCGCCTTTACTTATATAATAAAAGTCTTCGGACTCCTTAAGTTATAAATATGACATCAGAACTAATTGCAAAACTAGAAACTTTGGCGCCACAACAGCAACAACAAGTGTTAGATTTTGTGGAGTTTTTAGCAAATAAATATACTTGTTATCAAGAAGCACCGCAACAACGAGTACCAGACTTAAATAAAGGTCAGATTTGGTTGAGTGATGATTTTAATGACCCGCTACCGGATGAATTTTGGTTAAGTAAGGGTATAATATATAAATACCACGAATGCCTACAACCTAATTTTATAGGTGTACTGCAATATGTGGATAAGTATACAAAAGTATATATTCAAAAGGAATTAAGATGACTCCTCAAGTTCTTGATACGACGTCAGAAGTAATTACCAAGTTACAAACACTACCACCTGAACAAAAACAGCAAGTGCTAGATTTTGTTGAATTTTTAACACAAAAGTATGCACAACCTGAAAAAACACGAAAAAAACGAGTTTTAGGTTTAAATCGGGGAAAGTATCAGATGAGCGATGATTTTAATAACCCTTTACCGGATGAGTTTTGGTTAGGTGAAGGTGTAATATGATATTGTTATTAGACACACATGTTCTGATTTGGTTAGCTGTAAATCCAGAACTTCTTTCAGAGAAAGTTAGTAATTTATTAACAGATGATAATAATTTTTGGGTTCTGAGCATTGCTAGCGTTTGGGAAATACAAATTAAGGTTCAGCTTGGTAAGCTAGATTTACCTATATCAGTTCCAGAGTTAATTGCGAGTCAACAAGAAGTTAATGACATGCAAATCTTACCAATTGAGTTAAGTCATGTTTATGCATTAAAAGACTTACCTAATCATCACCGTGATCCTTTTGACCGTATTATAATCGCTCAAGCTATTTTTGAGCAAATGCCTTTATTGAGTGTAGATGAGGCTATTGGTAATTATCCTGTGGAAAAAATTTGGTAATGGTTTAATTATTATTTGTTGAAATATATATTGTTGTGTGTTGGGTTGCGCGTTGCTACCCTGCGGGAAAACTACGTTTACACCCAACCTACGTTATTGAGGGTTATCGTACAAGCGTGAGAAACCCGGTTTCTTTTGGTAACGCTGAAAATTGTTGTGTTTAGTGTGGAAGAAACCGGGTTTTCAGGGGGTTTATTTGGCGAATGTCCATTCTAGGGTTTTGATCGGCGCCTTTTGTAGTGCTTCTGTGAGTTCGCTGTTGTCGGTAAATTGTAGTTGATCTAGGTAGGATGCTTCGACTCTTACTGTGAATTTATTTTCTTTGAATACCCACGGTGTTACTGTAATGTTTCCGTCGCTACGTTGATGGACATCATAGCGTTGTCCACTGGCATCTTTGGCTATTTCTAGCGCGCGGAAGTCATTTGCATTTTCTACACTGCTGGCGCCTTCGGGTATTTCATGGTTGCAAAGTATTAGTGACATTCTGTCGCACCATTGGAAGAAAGCATATGCTTCGGCTGCTTCTTCTTTGGTAATTTTTAGTTCTTTGCGCCATTGATGTTGATTTTTTAGCTGTTCGTCTAAAAATTCATCTACTTCTTTTGATTCTCCGCGTCTTGCTTCGTTTAAAAAGCTTGTATGCATCGATATGAGCATTGCTACCCAACGTCCGCGATATCGGGAGTTTTGAGTTAGTTTTTGCAAACCCTCTAAGTCAATATCTTTTTCTAGTGTAAAGTCACGTGGGGCGCCTGCTGATGTAAGATGGTTTCCTTCCCACTCTTTTTCTAAGTCGTCGTGGTGCGATATTGCGGCAATTGTTTCTAACCAACGTTGTGGACGTAATTCTGAGTTCCAATGTCCAGCTAATTGAGCAGCTAGTAATGCATGGGCACGATGGTATATTACCTCCCAACCTTTTTCATGTAAGTTTACTATCATGTTTATACCTGGAATCTTAGTGTAATATGAGTTTGCTATTTTTATCATGCAGGAGCTAAACTCTTTTATCCCTCTATCTACAGTACAGGTATATTGACCGAGCAGTAGTAGTTTGTTCTAGTAATTGTTTAATACCCTAGCGTTATGCAATCTATTAAAGTTAAAGATAAGATTCGTATTCAACAGCAGTTAACACCTTATTTATTTTTACTGCCTGCTTTATTTATTTTAGGACTTACGGTATTTATACCTGCGCTTCAAGCTTTTTATTTGACTTTTACGAAAATTCAAGATATAACCAGTCCGCAAACACAGTGGGTTGGTTTGGCAAATTTTATCCGTTTGTCTAATGATTCTGTGTTTTGGAAAACTTTAGGCAACACTATATTATATCTAATTATAGTTGTACCAATTCTTGTTACGGCGCCTTTAGGTTTAGCAATTTTAGTCAATCAAAAGCTACGCGGTATTACCTGGTTTCGGGCAGCATATTATGCACCAGTTGTAATTTCGATGGTGGTTGCTGGTATTGCATGGAACTGGCTGTACGAAGAAAGAGGTTTGATTAATCAATTTCTTCAAGGTTTAGGTATTATCAAAGAAGGTATTCCCTGGTTAACAAATCCAAGATTCGCCCTTTTCAGTGTAATGGCTGTAACCGTGTGGAAAGGCTTGGGTTATTACATGGTTATTTACCTCGCTGGGTTACAATCAATTCCTGCTGATGTATATGAAGCTGCTTCGATAGATGGTTCGGATGGTGTGCGTAAACATTGGGATATTACTTTGCCTTTGATGCGTCCTTATTTAGCACTAGTTGCTGTAATTTCGGCAATTTCTGCTACTAAGGTGTTTGAAGAAGTGTATATTATGACCCAAGGTGGACCACGCAATAGTTCCAAAACTATTGTTTATTATTTGTACGAACAAGCTTTTACTAATTTAGAAATTAGCTATGCTTGTACAATTGGTTTGGTATTGTTTTTGATTATTTTGGCTTTGTCTGTTTTAAGATTGTTGCTCAATAATGGCGCCGAACAAACATTAGGATAAAATCCCCCCAAGCCCCTTAACAAGGCAGGGCTGTTTCATTCCCTCTCAAATCGGATTTGTCAAGATGGTTAGCTATAAAAATCATA